>NZ_JADZGH010000217.1:6454-16225 GCF_015865005.1 Rhodococcus sp. CX | reverse complement strand
GCGGAACGCGACCTCGAAGCTCTGCAGCACGCGATGCTCGCCGCGGGCAGGTTCGACGAGCCGGGGTGCGTTCTGCGGGGTGAGCACGGTGAGGACCCCGGGTACGGCCAGCGCGGCGTCGGTGTCGATGGCCCGGATCGTCCCGCGGGCGACGGCCGCGGTCAGCGGAACCAGGTAGGCCGGATGATCGACGGGATGTTCGTATGCGTACGGCGCTGTGCCCGCGACCTTCTGCGGGCCGTCGACGCGCGGCGTCGAGGTTCCGATCGCCATGTGCGATGCGGTCACGATCGTTCCTCCCGGGTCGCTCGTGCAGTGAGGTCGCGCAGCACCGCCACGGTGGTGCGGCGCAGCAGCGGCACCTTGAAGGCGTTGCCGTCGAGGGGCCGGGCGTCGGCGAGTTCGGCGTCGGCGGCCGCGGCGAACGTCGTGTCGTCGGGTGCGTGGCCGAGCACGACCTCCTCGGCGCGGTGGGCGCGCCACGGCCGGGTTGCGACGCCGCCGTAGGCGAGACGGCAGCCGGTGACGGTGCCGGCCGAGACGGTGAGGTCCGCGGCGACGGACACCAGCGCGAACGCGTACGACGCCCGGTCGCGCACCTTCCGATAGCAGGCGACCGCGTTCTGCGGCGGGGGAAGCTCCACCGCGACGACGAGATCGTCGTGGTCGAGAACGGTGTCGCTCTGCGGGTCGTCCCCGGGCAGCCGGTAGAACTCCTCGAGCGGGATGTGCCGCTCCCCTGTCGTGCCCAGCACCACGACGACCGCGTCGAGCGCGACCATCGCCACGGCCATGTCGGACGGGTGGGTCGCCACGCACCGGTCGGAGCCGCCGAGGACCGCGTGCTGGCGGTTGAATCCGCCGAGGGCCGCGCAGCCGCTGCCGGGGTCTCGTTTGTTGCACGGGGTGGTCGGGTCCCGGAAGTACACGCAGCGGGTGCGCTGGAGCAGATTGCCGCCGACGGTGGCGGCGTTGCGGATCTGCGCGGAGGCACCGGAGAGAAGGGCCTGCGACAGTCCGGGATAGAGGTCGCGGAGGGTGGGATGCACCGCGAGGTCGGTGTTGGAGACGGTCGCGCCGATCCGCACTCCCCCGTCGGCGGTCGGTTCGATCCCGTCGAGCGGCAGGCGGGAGATGTCGACGAGCAGATCGGGGGCGGTGACGCCGAGTTTGAGGTGGTCGACGAGGTTCGTCCCGCCGGCGAGGTACGCGCCGCCGGGCGCGGAGTGCATGGCGGCGACCGCTGCCTCGGGATTCTCCGGCCGGAGGTACTGCAGTGGTCTCACGGCCTGGCCTCCCGGTTCGCGGCGACGCTGCGCACCGCGGCGACGATGTTGGGATAGGCGGCGCAGCGGCACAGGTTGCCGCTCAGCCGCTCCCGGATCTCGGCGTCGTCGAGCTCGGGTGAACCGCCCGGAGAGGTGACGGCACTGGGGTCGCCGCGGTCGAACTCGGCGAGCATGCCTGTCGCCGAACAGATCTGGCCGGGGGTGCAGTAGCCGCACTGGAACGCGTCGTGGTCGACGAACGCGTCGTGCAGCGGATGTCTCGGCCGTTCGGCGAGTCCGGCGGCGGTGACGATGTCGGCGCCGTCGTGCGAGACGGCGAGGGCCAGGCAGGTCACGACGCGGCGGGAGTCGAGCAGGACCGTGCACGAACCGCACTGGCCGTGATCGCAACCCTTCTTCGGGGACATGCAGCCGATGCGGTCGCGCAGGGCGTCGAGCAGGGTGGTGCGCACGTCCACGACGATGCGCCGTTCGTGTCCGTCGACGCGCAGGGTGACGGTGTGCCAGTGGTCGCCGGTCTCCGGGTGGTCCGCGCCGTTCGACATGTTCCCTCCGATCCGTGTGTCTTCGGATGGAGTTCCCCCGATTCGGGGCCGGAAACCCGGCTCGGCGCGGTACCGGACGACGCAGGCCCCCGACATCGCGGATGCGATGCGGGGGCCTGTGAAGTGCGACGGAGATGTCAGGCGTCGACGAGGGCCTTCTCGGCGGCGAGAAGGTTGACGAGAACCTCGGTGAGCTGGCCGACGGTCTCGGCGTGCTCCTTCGGGTGCGCCTCACCGAACTTGCCGATGGTGCCGCCGACGGACAGCGAGCCGCCCTCGACGACCTTGCCGCCGGCGATGCCGACGGACTTGACGGTGTCCTCGAGCGCCCACTTGGCGGCGTTGCTGCTCGGGGAGGCGCTCACGACCGCGACGGGCTTGCCGGCGATGGCGCCGGAGCCGTAGGGGCGCGACAGCCAGTCGATGGCGTTCTTCAGCACGGCCGGGATGGTGCCGTTGTATTCGGGGGTGAACAGCACGACGGCGTCGGCGGCGGCACCGGCTTCACGCAGCGCGACCGCCGCGGCCGGGGCGTTCTCGCCGTCGATGTCCTCGTTGTAGAAGGGAACGTCGGCCAGGCCTTCGTAGATGACGACCTCGGCGCCCTCGGGTGCGAGTTCGGCGGCGGCCTCGGCGAGCTTACGGTTGACGGAGGCGGAGCGGAGGCTGCCGACGAGAGCGAGAATGCGCGTCTGGGACATGGGTCATCCTTCGTTTTGATCCAGGGGTGGGCCGGTTACCCACGACAAGCATAAACGGACCGCGGTCCACTTTCATTCCCGGGGCGGCTATTGTGATGACGTGAACACCATCCCCCTGCCCCGGGCGGACGACGAGCACACCGCCGAGCGATGCGATGCCGCCCGCAACCGGCGCCTTCTCCTCGACGCCGCGACCCTCCTGGTGAGCGAACGCGGTGTCGATGCCGTGACGATGGAAGCCGTCGCGGCCCGGGCCGGGGTCGGCAAGGGCACCGTGTTCCGCCGTTTCGGATCGCGCGGCGGCCTGATGCAGGCGCTGCTCGACCACACCGAACGCGAATTCCAGGAAGCGTTCATGACCGGTCCCCCGCCGCTGGGCCCCGGCGCCGATCCCGTCGACCGGCTGATCGCGTTCGGCCGGGCCCGGATCGCCCTCGTCGAGGTGCAGGGCGAGTTGCTGCGCGCGGCGGAGGCGTCCAGTTCCAATCGGTTCGACGCACCCGCCCGGGCGGTCACCCGCACCCACATCGAGACGCTGCTGCGGGCCGCGGACGTCGGCGGCGACGTGCCTCTGCTGGCGCACTCCCTGTGCGCTTCCCTCGAGGCGACCCTCGTGCTGCACCAGTGGCGCAACCTCGGCTACAGCCTCGACCGGCTCTCCGACAACTGGTCCGATCTGGTGCGCCGCGTCGCAGCCTCCCCCGATTCGGACGATCCGGACCGTACTGTGACGGCATGAGCCGCACCTTCGGAGTTCTTGCCGCACTTGCTCTCACCGTCGTCGCGACCGCCTGCAGCAGCGACGAGGGCGCCGACGCCACATCGTCCGCAACGGACCCCGCCGCCCTGATCGGCCGCACGTTCGTCTCCACCGAAGTCACCGGCACCCCGATCCCGGGCGAGGGTCCGCTCGTCGTCGAATTCCCGGAGCCGGGCCGGATCGCGGCCACCGCCGGATGCAACCGTGCGGTCGGCGAGGTCGATCTCGCGGACGGGGTGCTGCGCACCGATCGGCTGGCGAGCACGATGATGGCCTGCCCGCCCCCGAAGGACGGCGCCGACGCGTGGCTGACCGGACTGTTCGACGCCGATCCACAGTGGTCCGTCGACGGCGACGTGCTCACCCTCACCGGCGACGCGGTGACCGTCTCGCTCACCGACAAGAAGGTCGTCGATCCGGACCGGCCGCTGACCGGCACCGAATGGGTCGCCACCACGATGTACACCCCGGACGCGACCGTCACGTCGGTGGCGCTCGAGCGGTCCGCGCCCAGCCTGCTCGTCGACGAGGACGGGTCGGTCAGCGGCAGCACCGGATGCAATCAGTTCACCGGCACCGCGCAGATCGGCGACGGCACCTTGACGTTCGGGCCGCTCGCCACGACCCGCATGGCGTGCCCGGACCCGGAGGTGGCCGCCGTCGAGAACCACGTGCTGGCGGTGCTGGCCGGCGAGACCGTCTACGAGATCGACGCCGCCACGATGCGGATCACCGCCCCCAACGGCGTGGACGGGCTCGGCTTCACCGCCCGGTAGCGGCTCAGTACCGGTCGGCCAGCCAGGTCGCGAGAATCCGGGCGCTCTCGTCGACCTGCGCCGGCCAGTCCAGCGCGGACTCGTCGGCGTGATCGCTGACGTGCTTCACGAGCCGGCACCGCGCGCCCATGCGGGCGGCAGCGAACGCGATCGCGAACCCCTCCATGTCGACGAGATCGGCGCGGGTCGCGAGCGCGTCGCGCACCTCGGCGTCGGAGACGAACGCGTCCCCGGTGGCCAGCACCGTGCCGTCGCCGTCGGGCAGCTCGAGCACGTCCTGCACGGGATGTCCGAGGCTGCGCAGGATCTCGCTGCTGATGTCGTGGTTGATCACCGTCGACGGCACGTACAGGCCGCCGTGGTGCGAATGCAGCGCACCGGCGGTTCCGATGTTGACGACCAGCGGCCGCGCGTCCCGCGGATACGCGGCCAGCGCCTCGGTCACCGCGACCGCCGCCGCGACCTTCCCGATGTCCGTGATCACGGTCTCGAAGCGCTTCGGCACATGGGCGGCCTCGCTCTTGGTGGCGGCGACGACAAGAATCCCGTTCACGTGCGTTCTCCGATGTCGAGGGTCGCGAGCGCCGCCCGGTGCAGCGCTCGCCCGTATCCGGAACCGTATCCTGCGGCGTGCACCGCCAGCGGATGCAGCTGGTGCAGCGGCACCCGCTCGCGCCACCCGGGTCGCAGCGGATGCGCGGAGTCGTAACCGGCGAGCACGTCGTCCAGGTACGGGCAGCCGAACAGCGCGAGCATCGCGAGATCGGTTTCGCGGTGCCCGCCGTGTGCCGCGGGATCGATGACCACCACCCCGTCGGGCGACCACAGCACGTTGCCGTTCCACAGGTCGCCGTGCAGCCGGGCGGGCGGTTCGTCGTCGTCGAAGGCCCCGGACGCGACGAGCGCGCACGCCCGCTCGATGTCGGGCAGCTGCCGCGCGGTCACGTGGCCGGCCTCGACCGCGATCCCGACGAAGGGCAGGACGCGTTCCATCGCGTAGAACTCGCCCCAGCCCGCGTGCACCGTGCTGCTCATCGGTCGACGGCCGATGAAGATCTGGCCGTCGAATCCGTCGGGCGCGCAACCGAACCCGTCGGCGCCGGCATCGTGCGCGATCGCCAGGCGTGCCCCGAACTCCCGGGCCGCCGCCGCATCCGGCGCGGTCTCGGTGATCCGCTCGAGTTCGATGGACCGGGCGTCGACGCGGTGCACCCGCGGCACCCGCAGCCCGGCCCGCGCGAGCCATTCCAGACCGGCCGCCTCGGCGCGGTAGAAGTCCGGGTGCGCACCCGGATCGTGTTTGCGAAAGACACGGTCGCTGTTCACCGCACCGAGTCTGCCCGGTGTGCCGGACATAGGCGCGCGGCGCCGCAACGACACCGCTAGGGTTTTGCGAATGACGACTCTTCGCGCCCAGATCATCGAAGAACTCGGCGTCAAGCCGACGATCGACCCGCAGGCCGAGATCCGACTGCGGGTGGACTTCCTCAAAGACTACCTGCGCAGCACGTTCGCCAAAGGATTCGTCCTCGGCATCAGCGGTGGCCAGGACAGCACGCTGGCCGGCCGGCTGACACAGCTCGCCGTCGAGGAACTGCGCGCCGAACACTACGACGTCGAGTTCGTCGCCGTTCGCCTGCCCTACGGTGAGCAGGCCGACGAACACGACGCGCAGATCGCGCTCGACTTCATCCGGCCGGACCGGTCGCTGCGGGTCAACGTCAAGCCCGGGGCCGACGCGAGCGCCGCCGAAGCCGGCGAGGCGATGGCGGAGATCTTCGGTGAGGGGATCCGGCTGCGCGACTTCGTGCGCGGCAACATCAAGGCCCGCGAGCGGATGATGCTGCAGTACGCGATCGCCGGGGAACTCGGCTATCTCGTCGTCGGCACCGACCACGCCGCGGAGGCCGTCACCGGCTTCTTCACCAAGTTCGGCGACGGCGGTGTCGATCTCACGCCGTTGACGGGCCTGACCAAGCGTCAGGGCGCGGAACTCCTGCGTGAACTCGGCGCGCCGGACAGCACGTGGAAGAAGGTTCCCACCGCCGACCTCGAGGACGACCGTCCGGCACTGCCGGACGAGGCGGCGCTCGGCATGACCTACAACGAGATCGACGACTACCTCGAGGGCAAGCCCGTCACCGACGAACTGGCCGCCAAGGTCGAGGAGGTCTTCCTCAAGACCCGGCACAAGCGCACCGTCCCGGTCACGCCGTACGACACCTGGTGGCGCTGACGGGTCCCGCACCCGCCCGACGGGAGGGAACGATGGCGACGGTACTGGTGGCCGGTGGCACCGGCGAGGCAGGCGCGGCGGTGGTGGCGGAACTGCTCGGCCGCGGCCACGACGTGCGGGTGCTCAGCCGGCGCGGCGGCAGCCCGATCGCGGGTGCGCAACCGGCCCCTGCCGACCTGATCTCCGGGTCGGGGCTGGCCGAGGCGCTCACCGGCGTCGAGGTCGTGGTCGACACCACCGACGGCAAATCGCGGCGGGCGCGGCCCGTGCTGACGACCGGCGCGGCGAATCTGCTCGCCGCGGCCGGCGCCGCGCACGTGACGCGGATGGTGCTGCTGTCGATCGTGAACGTCGATCGCGGTCCGCTGGCCTACTACCGGGCCAAGAGCGAGCAGGAACGGCGCTACCGGGACTCCGGCCTCGACACCCGGATCGTGCGGGCCACGCAGTTCCACAGCTTCGTGCCGATGCTGTGCGGCCCGGCCGCGCAGGTCGGGCTGCTACCCGCGTTCACCGACACCGCGTTCCAGCCCATCGACGTCCGGGACGTCGCCCGCGCGCTCGCCGACGCCGCGGACGCTCCGCCGGACGAACCCGGCCGGGCGGGCGTCCCGCAGATCGTGGGAGGTCCGGAGATCCTGCCGATGCACGACCTCGTGCGGGAGTGGAAGCGCGCGGCCGGCGTCCGCGGGGTGGTGGCGCCGATCCGGCTGCCCGGTGGTCTCGGACGCTTCTGGCGTGCCGGGGAGAACCTCGTCCCCGACCACCGGGACGGCACGATCACCTTCACGCAGTGGCTCGCGGAGCGGACCGCCGGCTGACCGAGTGGGTTATCCCCCGGCGAACGGGGGCAGCACGTCGACGCGCTCCCCGGCGGGGCGGGCGAGGTCCCGGGTGAGCTCGGCGTCCGGACCCGATCCGACGAGGAATGCGGCCACCTTCAGGACCCGTTCCATGTCCGGGCCGTGCCGCTCGATCAACGCCGCCTTCAACGCACCCAGATCCGCCGGCGACGCCAGCTCGACGGTTTCCTTCTCCCGGCCCGCCGCGTCGACGGCCGCCGCGAAGTACCGCACCTCGATGCCGGTCACCTGATCACCCACCGATAGCTCCCATACTGCGTTGCGGCGGGGCGAAATCCGCCGCGTCGATGCCGTGCCCGGCCCACTTGTTCCACATCGCGCCGCGCCACACCGCGGCAAGCTCCTCGTCGCTCGCACCGCCGCGCAACGCCGCCCGCAGATCGGTCTCGGTGTCGCTGAACAGGCAGGACCGCACCGTGCCCTCGGACGTGAGGCGGGTGCGGTCGCAGTCCGAGCAGAACGACCGGGTCACCGAGGCGATGATGCCGACCGTGGCGGGACCGCCGTTCACCAGCCACCGTTCCGCGGGAGCGGACGGATCCTCCCGGCCGGTCTCGGTGAGCTCGAACCGTTCCCCGAGGACGTCGAGCAGCCGCTGCGCGGTGACCATGTTCTCCCGCGCCCACGCGTGGTCGGCGTCGAGCGGCATCTCCTCGATGAACCGCAGTTCGACCTGCTCGTCGAGGCACCACTGCAGCAGGTCGGCGGCGCCGGCGAGCGTGTCGGGCATGAGCACCGCGTTGATCTTCACCCGCGTGAATCCGGCGCTGTTGGCGGCGCGGATGCCGGCGAGCACCGAATCGAGGCGGTCGCGGCGGGTCAGCCGCGCGAAGTGGTCGCGGTCGACGGTGTCGAGGGAGATGTTCACGCGGGTCAGACCGGCCGCCGCCAGCCCCGCCGCGCGATGCGCGAGCCCGACCGCGTTCGTGGTCACGGCCAGCGGAGTGCCCGGCGCGACCTCGGCGCATCCGGCGATGATCTCCTCGAGGTCGCGGCGCATGAGCGGTTCGCCGCCGGTGAAGCGGACCTCCTCGATGCCGAGCAGGTGGACCCCGATCCCGACGAGCCGGACGATCTCCGCCGCGGTGAGCAGGTTCTCGCGCGGAATCGCGGGCAACCCCTCTTCCGGCATGCAGTACGTGCAGCGCAGGGAGCACTTCTCCGTGATCGACACGCGCAGGTCGCGGGCCACGCGACCGAAGCGGTCCACCAGTTCCGGTGTGTCGGGACGATCGGACACGTCGTCCGTGGCGACTCGCACGGACGGAATCCCCACATCGATCGTCGTCATCGGATCACCGCCGTCATGACGCCAGTATGCCGCTCCCGTCCGATTCGCGGCGGAAGACACCTCCCCGGCCGGTCGCCGGAGGCTGTCCGGGGTCCCCTCCTGCGCGTCGCACGGCCTACCGCAACGGTCTCCGCGCGCGGTGTGCCTAGGATTGCGGGCATGACAGGCGGCAGGCGGTCCGTGGAGGAACACGTGGAGCACGTCGCGGCGCTCTTGGCGCCGCTGCGAACGAGGCCGACGGTGAAGGTGCCGCTCGCCCGGGCCCTGAACCGGGTGCTGGCCGAACCGATCCTCGCACCCATCGATCTGCCCGCCTTCCGCAACTCCCAGATGGACGGCTACGCCGTCGACGCCGCCGCGGTCGCGACCGTGCCGGTGACGCTGCCGGTGCGCGGAGTGCTCGCCGCCGGTGCCGAGATGTCCGTCCACGAGGCGGGCACCGCGCGGAAGATCATGACCGGCGCTCCGATCCCCGAGGGCGCGGACGCCGTCGTCCCCGTCGAGGACACCACCGACAACAGCTCCACCGACGGGCAACCGGCCACCGTCACCGTGCACCGGTCCGTCACGGCCGGCACCTATGTGCGCGAACGCGGCAGCGACATCGCCGCCGGCGCCGAACTGCTCCCGGCCGGACAGGTCCTCGCGCCCCGGCACATCGCCGCGCTCGCCGCGGTCGGCATGACCGAGGTTCCGGTGCGCGCCCTGCCTCGGGTCGCGGTGATCTCCACCGGCAGCGAACTCGTCTTCGGCGGCACCGATCTCGGTCCGGGCAAGATCTTCAACTCCAACGGGCCGGCGCTCGCGGCCAGCGCGCTCGCCAACGGAGCCGAGGTCGTGTCCGTCGACCACAGCGACGACGACGCCGAGGAATTCGCCCTGAAGCTCACGCACGCCGCGGACGTCGCCGAAGTCGTGATCACCTCCGGTGGCGTCTCCAAGGGCGACTTCGAGGTCGTCAAGGACGTGCTCGGTCCCCGCGGCGGCGAGTTCGTGTCGGTGGCGATGCAGCCCGGCGGTCCACAGGGCACCGCGGTCGTCGACGGGATTCCGGTTCTGGCGTTCCCCGGCAATCCGGTCAGCGCGCTGATCTCGTTCGAGGTGTTCACCCGGCCGCTGCTGCGCACCGCCGCGGGACTGCCCGCGATCGAGCCGCTGACGCTGCCGCTCACCGCCGATCTGACCTCGGTGGCGGGTAAGCGCCAGTTCTTCCGGGCCCGCCGCGACGGTGACGGCGTGACCGTCGTGTCCGGACCCGGATCACACCTCATCGCCGGGATGTCGGGCGCCGACGCGCTGCTCGACGTCGC
>NZ_JADZGH010000217.1:6007-6444 GCF_015865005.1 Rhodococcus sp. CX | reverse complement strand
GGCCGACACCACCTCCCTCCGCGCCGGAGATCTCGTGAAAGTACTTCCGCTGTGAGCGATCTGAGTCATCTCGACGACCAGGGCCGGGCCCGCATGGTCGACGTCTCCGCCAAGGCCGACACCACCCGGGTCGCGGTCGCCGCAGGTGAGCTGGTCACCACCCCCGAGGTGGTGTCGCTGGTACGGGCCGACGACATGCCCAAGGCCGACGTCCTCGCGACCGCGCGCATAGCGGGAATCGCTGCCGCCAAACGCACTTGGGAACTCATCCCGCTGTGCCACCAGCTGGCGTTGTCGTCGGTGAAGGTGTCGTTCGGATTCACCGACACGTCGATCACCGTGGAGGCGACCGCGAAGACGAAGGGACCCACCGGTGTCGAGATGGAAGCGCTGACCGCGGTCGCGGTCGCGGGACTGACCCTGCACGACATGGTCAA
>NZ_JADZGH010000217.1:0-5997 GCF_015865005.1 Rhodococcus sp. CX | reverse complement strand
GGAGGGCGGCAAGCGCGGACACTGGACCCGCGACGAGTCACCCGTTGCGGATTCTGCGGTGCCACAGGAACGTTCGGCGGTGGTGCTGGTGTCGTCGACCGGGGTCGCGGCCGGCACCCGCGAGGACACCACCGGACCGGTCATCGTCCGGTGGCTGAGCGAGCGCGGATTCGCGGTGCGCGGACCCCTCGTGTACCCGGACGCGCGGATCGCCGAGGGACTGGCCGACGCGCTCACCGGTGCGCCCGCGCTGGTGCTGACCACCGGCGGCACCGGCGCGTCCCCGACCGATGCGACCCCGGAAGCGACACTGGCCGTGCTCGATCGGGAACTGCCCGGCGTCGCCGACGCGATCCGTCGCCGCGGTCTCGACGTCACCCCGCGCGAGAGCACCGCGTGCGGGGTCGCCGGACTGGTCGGCCGTACCGTGGTGGTGAACATGCCCGGGTCGCCGGGCGGGGTCAAGGACGGACTGGCCGCGCTCGAACCGATCCTCGATCATCTTCTGGCGCAGGTTTCGGGAGGCGGAGCTCATGAGTGAACTGCTGGCACGGATTTCGTCGGAGCCGCTCGACCCGGCAGCGGTGGATGCCGCGGTCGCCGGACCCGAGCACGGAGCCGTCGTCGTGTTCACCGGCGTCGTCCGCAACCACGACGGCGGGCAGGCCGTGACCGCACTGGAGTACCAGGCGCACCCGGACGCGGAGACCTTCCTGCGCAACTGCTGCGAACAGGTGGCCGCCGAATCGGGTCTGCCGGTCGCCGCGGTGCACCGAGTGGGCCATCTCACCATCGGGGACCTCGCGCTCGTCGCGGCGGTCGCGGCCCCGCACCGCGCGGAAGCGTTCGCGACCTGCGCGGAACTGGTCGAACGCATCAAACGGGAAGTGCCGATCTGGAAGCGCCAGGCGTTCACCGACGGCGCGTCGGAGTGGGTCGGACTCTGAGACGCGTCCGGCGGCGTCCTGAACATGCGGTAGGCTGACCCGGTTCGAGTGTCACGACGACACTCACCGTCGTGGGATACCGGCGGCCCGGGATCGTGCCCGGCCCGCACGCAATGCAGCATCGGCCTTCCTCGCGGCGATCCACCGCACACCACCGGAACTTCCGGTCGCGTGCACACACGCCGCATCGAAAGGCAGCGCCGTACCTTGACCACATCCTTTTCCGATCTCGGTGTCCCGAGGACGCTCGTCGCGACCCTCGGCGACAACGGCATCACCGCGCCGTTCCCGATCCAGGTCGACACCCTCCCCGACACTCTGGCCGGACGCGACGTCCTCGGTCGCGGCCGCACCGGCAGCGGCAAGACCCTCGCGTTCTCGATTCCGCTGACCGCCCGCCTCGCCGGCGGTTCGTCGCGCGCGGCGGGACGGCCGCGCGGTCTCGTGCTGGCTCCGACCCGCGAACTGGCGACCCAGATCGCCGCGACGGTCGAGCCGCTCGCCCACACCACGGGCCTGCGCGTCACCACCATTTTCGGTGGCGTGTCCCAGAACCGGCAGGTCGAGGCGCTGCGCCGCGGCATCGACATCGTCATCGCGTGCCCGGGTCGCCTCGAGGACCTGATGCGTCAGGGCTTCGTCACGCTCGACGCAGTCGAGATCACCGTGCTCGACGAGGCCGATCACATGGCCGATCTCGGGTTCCTGCCCGGCGTCACCCGGATCCTAGACGCGACCCCGCAGAACGGTCAGCGGCTGCTGTTCTCCGCGACCCTGGACAACGGTGTCGACAAGCTCGTCAAGCGCTTCCTGCACGACCCGGTGATGCACTCGGTCGACGAGGCCCATTGCGGCGATGACCCACCACGTGTTCGACGTCGACAGCGTCGACTCGAAGAAGGCACTGGTGCGGACCCTCGCGTCGGGGACCGGACGCCGGATCCTGTTCATGCGCACCAAGCATCAGGCCCGCAAACTGGCCCGCCAGCTCACCGAGTCGGGTATCCCGGCCGTGGATCTGCACGGCAACCTGTCGCAGAACGCCCGCGACCGGAACCTCGCGGCGTTCGCGTCGGGTGAGGCGCGGGTGCTGGTCGCGACCGACGTTGCGGCGCGCGGTGTGCACGTCGACGACGTCGAGCTGGTCGTGCACGTCGATCCGCCGGCCGAGCACAAGGCGTACCTGCACCGGTCCGGCCGCACGGCGCGCGCCGGCAGCACCGGTGACGTGGTGACGGTCGTACTTCCGGACCAGCGCAAGGACCTTCAGGTCATCATGCGCAAGGCCGCGATCACGGTGTCGCCGATCCGCGTGACCGCGGACTCGGAGCACGTGCTGAAGCTCGTCGGCGAGGTCGCACCGCACGTGCCGCCGGCTCCGAAGGCGGCTGCGGCCCCGTCTCGGCCGCAGCGCTCGGGCGGTCAGGGTCGTCGCGGAGGCGCACGCCACGGCGAAGGTTCTCGTCAGGGTGGATCGCGTCAGGGTGCCACGTCGCGTCAGGGCTCCGGTACCCGCCAGGGCGGCGGCGCGCGTCAGGGCGGATCCGGACAGAGCCGGTCCGGCCAGGCCGGTTCGGGTCAGGGCGCGGGCCGGCGTCGCGCGCAGCGTAATTCGGCTGCGCGGTAACCTTTTTCGCAGACCGGGTCAGCGTGGCGTGAACCGGTGGACGGCGTACATCGCGTCCGCCGACACCGGTTCCACCGGAACGCAACCCTCCAGCCGCCCGCGCACCGAATCGGCGTCGAGGTCGGCGCCGATCACGACGAGTTCGGTGGTCGCGGGCACCTCACCTTTCCGGGCCGGTTCGAACCTGATGTAGTCGCCGACGGTGTGCACCAGGTAGGCGCGGCTGCGCAGGCCCGCGGCCACGTGCACGTATCCCTTGATGCGGAACACCCCGGCCGGTTGCGCCTCGAGGAAGTCCACGAACAGCCTCGGATGCAGCGGCTTCGCCGACGTGAACGTGACGGCGTCGTATCCGTCGTGCAGGTGCGTGTGTTCACCCTCGTGCTCGTCGTAGAGCAGGCTGTCGAGGGTGAGCTGCTCCCCCGGCTGCGGTTCCGGACGGTCCGGGATGTCGAACAACAGGCCCGGATCCATCCGGGAATGCTCGGTGGAGACGACCGCCGCGCGCCGGTTCAGCGCGCACAGCCGCCCCAGCAGTTCGTCGTGCGCGTCCGCGTCGACGCGGTCGGTCTTGTTGAGCAGCAACAGATCTGCGAGCGCAACGTGCTGTTCCAGTTCGGGATGGCGGGCGCAGGCGTCGTCGAACTCGGCGGCATCGACGACCAGAACCAGTCCCCCGTACGTGATGTACTCGTTCGCCGAGCCGGTGACCAGCCGGATCATGTTGCGCGGCTCGGCCAGACCGCTCGCCTCGACGACGATGACGTCGAGATCCGAGGACCGGTGGGCGAGCTTGTCGAGCATCGCGTCCATGTCGCTGACGTCGACGGCGCAGCACAGGCAGCCGTTGCTGAGCGAGACCATCGAGTCGACCTGACCCGCGACCATCATCGAATCGATGTTGACGGAACCGAAGTCGTTGACGATCACGCCGATGCGCGCGCCCCGGGTATTGCGCAGCAGGTGGTTGAGCAGCGTCGTCTTCCCGGAGCCGAGGAAGCCCGCCACCACGATGACGGGAATCTTCTTGTTCGCCATGGATCGAGCGTAACGGCGCCGGGTCAGGCCTTTCGGACCACGCTCGACTTGAGCTGCATGGGTCCGAATCCGTCGACCTTGCAGTCGATGTCGTGCCCGTCCACGCCGTTCACCAGGCGGATGTTGCGGACCTTGGTGCCCGCCTTGATCCCCGTGGCGCTGCCCTTGACCTTCAGGGTCTTGACCACCGTGACGGTGTCACCGTCGGCCAGCACGTTGCCCACCGCGTCCCGGATCACGCCGTCGGCGGTGTCCTCCGCCGACTCGGACGTACGCGCCCACTCGTGCGCGCACTCCGGGCACACGAGCAACGACCCCATCTCGTAGGTGTACTCGCAGGAACATTCGGGGCACGGCGGCAGGGTCTCGTCCATCCGGACATCATACGGCGGTGCGTCCGTCCGGCTGCGAGGGCCGACCGGCGGACGCACCACCCGTATCGTCAGGATCCGGCCCGGATCCACTCCTCCAGGTGCGGGGATTCGGTACCGATCGTGGTGCCGTCACCGTGCCCGGTGTGCACGACCGTCTCGGCAGGCAGCGCGAACAGTTTGTCGCGGATCGAGCCGATGATCGTCGGGAAATCCGAGAACGACCGGCCCGTCGCACCGGGACCACCGGAGAACAGCGTGTCGCCGGTGAACAGCTCCCCCGCCTCCGGCAGATACAGGCAGGTCGAGCCGGGCGAATGTCCCGGCGTCGCGATCGCCTGGATCTCGGTGCCGGCGACCGCGATCCGCTGCCCGTCCTCGAGCGTGCCGTGCGCGACGCCCGGATGGGTCATCTCCCACAGCACGTCGTCGGCCGGGTTGAGCAGGATCGGCGCGTCGAGCCGCTCGGACAGCTCCGGGGCGACGGTGATGTGGTCGTTGTGGGCGTGCGTGCACACGATCGCCACGACCTTCCGGCCCGCGACCGCGTCGACGATCGGCTGCGCGGTGTGCGCGGCGTCGATGACCACGACCTCGTCGTCGTTGCCGACGAGCCAGATGTTGTTGTCGACCTGCCACTCGCCACCGTCGAGCGCGAACGTGCCCGAGGTGACGACCCGGTCGACGCGGATCGGCGAGACGCTCACAGGACCACCACCGAACGCAGCACCTCACCGCGGTGCATGGTCTCGAACGCCTTCTCCACGTCGTCGATGCCGATGCGCTCGGTGACGAACTTCTCGAGCGGCAACCGGCCCTGCTGGTAGAGGTCGACGTAGGTCGGGAAGTCCCGCTCGGGGAGGCAGTCGCCGTACCACGAGGACTTGAGTGAGCCGCCGCGGGAGAAGAAGTCGATCAGCGGCATCTCGAGGGTCATGTCCGGGGTCGGGACGCCGACCAGCACGACGGTGCCGGCCAGGTCGCGGGCGTAGAACGCCTGCTTCCAGGTTTCCGGGCGGCCCACGGCGTCGATGACGACGTCCGCGCCGAAGCCGCCGGTCAGTTCCTGGATCGCCTCGACGGCATCGACCGAGGTGGAGTTGATCGTGTGAGTGGCGCCGAGGTCGGTGGCCCACTCGAGCTTCTTGTCGTCGCGGTCGACGGCGATGATCGTGCCGGCACCGGCCAGGCGGGCGCCCATGATCGCGGCGTCGCCGACCCCGCCGCAACCGATCACGGCGACGGACTGGCCGCGGGTGACCCCGCCGGTGTTCACCGCCGCGCCGAGACCGGCCATCACGCCGCAGCCGAGCAGGCCCACGACGGCCGGGTCCGCGGTCGGATCGACCTTGGTGCACTGTCCGGCGTGCACGAGGGTCTTGTCGGCGAAGGCGCCGATGCCCAGCGCCGGGGTCAGCTCGGTGCCGTCCTCGAGGGTCATCTTCTGCGTCGCGTTGAACGTGTCGAAGCAGTACTGCGGCTGACCGCGCTTACAGGCGCGGCACTGCCCGCACACCGCCCGCCAGTTCAGGACGACGAAGTCGCCGACCGCGACGGACTCGACACCCTCGCCGACCGATTCGACGACGCCGGCGGCCTCGTGGCCGAGCAGGAACGGGAATTCGTCGTTGATGCCGCCCTCCCGGTAGTGCAGGTCGGTGTGGCACACCCCGCACGCGGCCACCGCGACGACGACCTCGCCCGGTCCCGGATCCGGGATCACGATGGGCACGACCTCGACGGGTGCACCCTTCGCGCGAGCAACGACGCCCCGAACTGTCTGCGGCATGACGGTGTCTCCTTCTGCTGTGGATCGATCCTGCCCACCGTATCCAGCCCGGACCGCCCGCGTACCTGATCGAACGGACTGATCGACCTACTCGAAAGACCAGATCGAACTTTGTCCTCAAAAATACCTAAGTGGTGTTGTGCACGGTTCTAAGTTCGGCTAACGTCGGATTCACGTTCGCCCCCGGCCCCGAGGAGTGCAATGTCGATCGTCAACACGGTGACC
>NZ_JADZGH010000216.1:7899-12691 GCF_015865005.1 Rhodococcus sp. CX | reverse complement strand
TTACCACGAAGAAGCTACGCGTCCACTGTGCGGTATCTGAAACAGCACACACACTCGCTGCGCGAGGGTGTCGGAGTGAACACTGTTCTTTCCTCGAGGGGAAAGCAACTCTGTGAAACTGTCGACACACTCGAAAAGCGTGAGTGTGTCGACAGTTTCACAGAGTTACGGCGGCCATAGCGACAGGGAAACGCCCGGTCCCATTCCGAACCCGGAAGCTAAGCCTGTCTGCGCCGATGGTACTGCACTCGACAGGGTGTGGGAGAGTAGGACACCGCCGAACACCCGTTACCGAAGACCCCCACCGATTCCGGTGGGGGTCTTCGGCTTTCCCGGGTCCGGGTGTTCCGGTCCCGGCCGGTGACCAACAGTGTGCGTCCGGCTGCCGGTGTGTCGCTGGGATTCACCCGCGGATCTACGGCGATCTGCCCCCTCACTCGGAGAGGTGGGCGAGGATGTGGACGATCGTCGTTTCGGCGCGGCCGCGCAGAGCGATCCGATCGTGCGGAGTCCACAGTGCGCCTTCGGAATCCGACGCGGCATCGACGGCGCGCCCGGAGGCTGCGACCCTTCCGGGGACCGACTTCGCCAGCTCCGACAACCGTGCCGCCTCGTTGACCGGATCACCGATCACGGTGTATTCGAAGCGTTCCCGTGCCCCCACGTTCCCGGCGACCGCCCGTCCGGCGGCCACGCCGATGCCGGCTCGGCACTCGGGGACCTCGGTGAGGATGCGGAGGGCGATCTCGCGGGCGGCGCGCAGGGCGGAGCCGGCAGCGTCGTCGGTTTCGACGGGTGCGCCGAAGATTGCCAGGGCGGCATCGCCTTCGAACTTGTTGACGAAGCCGCCGGCGCGGTGCACTTCGTCGACGACGACCTCGAAGAACCGGTTGAGCAGCGCGACGACCTCGGCCGGCGGTCGGCTCGCGGCCATCGCAGTGGAACCGATGATGTCGACGAACAGCACCGCCACATCCCGTTCTTCTCCGCCGAGGACATCTGCATTGGCGAGCGCGGCCGCCGCGACCTCGCGTCCGACGTGCCGGCCGAAGACGTCTCGCAGTCGTTCGCGTTCGCTCAGTCCTTCGGCCATCCGATTGAACCCGGCCTGTAGTTCGCCGAGGGCGGTGCCGTCGTACACCACGACCCTGGTGTCGAGGTCGCCCTGCTCGATTCGGGTCATGCCGGCCCGCACGGATTCGATGGGCGCGATGCTCGCGCGCACACTGAGCCACATCAGCAGGGCACCGACGACGAGCGCGATCGAGCCGATCGTCAGGATCGTCACCGCGAACCGGGTGGGAGTGACGGGCCGGATGAAGCTGAACACCGCGACCAGGAGCAGCCCCACGATCGGGACGGCGCTGCCCAGTCCCCACGCGAGCATGAATCTGCCGCCGGCACTCGCCGGCCGTCGGTTCACCGGCCCACCCGCTTCGAGTGCGCGGGCCGCTACCGGGCGCAACGCAAACTCACCGAACAGGTAGACGAAGCCGCACACGGTCAGACCGGCCAGGGTGATCGTCAGGGAGACCTTGGGGATCGTCGTCGGATCGACGATGCCGAAACACGTCGTGAACAGGACCAATCCGATGAACCAGAGCGTTCCCTGCTGAAGGGTGAGCCGCCACGGCAGGCGGAGCGCAGCCCGCTTCTGAGTGTCGGTCGGGGGCCGGTCGTCGAGCGCCCAGCGCAGTTGCTCGAGTCCGAGCCTGGTGCCGCGCACCGTTCCGACGACCATCGCGACGAGTACGTAGACGGGTGCGATCACGGCGACGACGACGAGAAATTCGCGGGTGAGCACCGTCGGGCCGGGGACCACCACGTTGATCAGCACGGCGGCGATGGCCGCCCCGAGGAAGTGCGTGCCGAGCAGCGAGAAGGTCAACAGGGTCTGGATTCGGATGCGTTGCCGCCGAACCGGTTCGGCGGGCTCACCGAGGATCGGGGAACCGAGTGGCGCGTCACTTGCACGGCGTACGGGCATAGTCGTTGGAGACTAGTCGTTTAGTGCGTGGCACGGGGCATCCATTAGGGTGGCAGGAGTGCGCCTAGTGATTGCCCGCTGCCGAGTCGACTACATCGGACGCCTGACGGCACACCTGCCGACGGCGCGACGCCTGCTGCTGGTCAAGGCCGACGGTTCGGTGAGCGTCCATGCCGACGACCGTGCCTACAAGCCGCTGAACTGGATGAGCCCGCCGTGCTGGATGGCCGAGGAGCCGACCGAGGACGCGGAGGCTCTGTGGGTGGTCACCAACAAGGCAGGTGAGCAACTGCGCATCACGATCGAGGAGATCGAGCACGATTCGAGTCACGAACTGGGCGTCGATCCGGGCCTGATCAAGGACGGTGTGGAGGCGCACCTGCAGGAGCTGCTCGCCGAGCACGTCCATACATTGGGCCCCGGGTACACGCTCATCCGACGGGAGTACCCGACGGCGATCGGCCCGGTCGATCTGCTGTGCCGGGACGCGGACGGCGGCACGGTGGCGGTCGAGATCAAGCGACGCGGCGAGATCGACGGGGTCGAACAGCTCACCCGCTATCTCGAACTCCTCAACCGGGATCCGCTGCTGGCGCCGGTGACGGGCGTGTTCGCGGCGCAACAGATCAAACCGCAGGCCAAGACTCTCGCCACCGACCGGGGCATCCGCTGCCTCGTCCTCGACTACGAGGCGTTGCGCGGAACCGAGAGCACCGAGTTTCGGTTGTTCTGATCATGCCGCGCCGCAACCGAGCTCAGCCGCCGCGGCAACGCGGGCAGAACCTGCACGCGTCCGCGACCGTCCGCACCGAGTACGGGCCGGCGGGCGCCGAGTCGGAACGGTTCACCGTACGCACGGTGCCGGGGTCGCGAGCGACCAAGTCGTATCGGTGCCCGGGATGCGACCACGAGATCGCGCCGGGCACCGCGCATGTGGTCGCCTGGTCGACCGATGCGCTCGGTGGCGCGGACGACCGCCGGCACTGGCACACCGGATGCTGGTCGGGACGCGCGACTCGCAGTCCGACGAGACGCTGGTCGTAGTCGCCGGACGCGGGTCGAACACGCGCGATTCGGCTACCTGCGTGCCTTGCTGGTGACCGCGGGGGAACGACCCCGATCGCCCGCCACTGCCGGCATCCGCTCGGTTTCGTCGCCGGACCGGTCGTTGTTCGCCGTCGACTCGGGGGCCGAAGCCTCGGCATCGTCCGACCCTGCGCTGTCGGCTTCCGCTCGGTCGGTGCGGTCGTCCTGTGTCGACTGCCCGTCGCGGTCGAGCAGCTCGCCTTCCCGCGTGACCGCGGCGAGCATCGACGGAACGGATTCGAGTTGCTCGCGTACCCCGTCGAGCTGGGTGAGGATCCGGCTGCGCAGCACGCGCAGCTCCTCGGTGAGATCGCGGGCGTTGGCGATCTTGCGCTCCGACTGTTCGGTCGCGACGGCGAGACGTCGTGCGGCTTCCTGGGTCGCCTGCTCGACGCGCCGGTCGGCCTCGGCCTTGCTGGTGCGCTCGAGTTCGTCGAGCGCACCGAGCAGCTTGGACCGACGCTCGCCCATCGTGATCTCGAAGTCCTGCTGGACCTGTGCGCGCTTGGCTTCGGCTTCCGCGGCGAGCCGGTCGCGTTCCGCCTCGGCGGCGGCGATGATGCGATTGGCCTCGGCGCGTGCCGCGGCCATCGTCTCCGCATGTTCCTCTTCGAACGCGACGCGCCGCCGCTCGAGCTCGGCGATCTTCGCTTCGTAGTCGCCGCGCAGACGGATGCCTTCCTGCTCGGCGAGCGAGATCATTTCCGCCGCTTCGGCTTCCGCGCGCGCCCGAAGCTCGGACGCCTCGTCGGACGCCAGCCGGAGCATCCGGGAGATGCGATCGCTCATCCCCTCGGCGGTCGTCGGAGGCACCGACAACCGATCGACGTCCCTGCGCAGTTCGTCGATCTCGTTGCGGGCGTTCTCGAGCTGACGGGACAGGTCGCGGGCCTGAGCCGCGGCGGCGTCCCGGTCGGTCGCGGTCACCCGCAGCTCGGCCTCGAACCGTGCGAAGTAGTTGGTCACCTCGTCGCGGTCGAAGCCCTTGCGCACGATGGAAAACGGGAGATGGCTGGGGGTGCGATCGCGATCGAAGACCATGGCGTCAATCTACCCGGTCGGTGAGGCTCGGGCGGCGGGCGATCCCGCGTTGTGATAAGCGCCGCGTCGAGGACTCAGTGGTGAACGTCGGCGGCCGGCTCGACGAGCTCGACGAGCACACCACCGGCGTCCTTCGGATGCAGGAAGTTGATGCGCGAATCGGCGGTTCCGCGGCGCGGTGCGTCGTACAGCAGCCGCACACCCTGCTCACGGAGAATGGTCGACACGGCGTCGAGATCGCTGACGCGGTAGGCGAGCTGCTGGAGTCCCGGGCCGCTGCGGTCGATGAACTTCGCGATCGTCGAGTTCTCGTTCAGCGGTGCGAGGAGCTGGATCGCGGTGGAACCCTCGGGGGAACCGGGCACCGACAGCATCGCCTCGCGCACGCCCTGCTCCTCGTTGACCTCCTCGTGGGTGGAGACCAGGCCGAGGTTCTCGGCGTACCAGGTGAGGGCGGCGTCGAGGTCGGGCACCGCGATGCCGACGTGATCGATGGCGGTGACGAGGCCGGAGGCCAGCACGGCGCCGGTTGCGGGGGAATGGGAGGACGACTCAGTCATGTTCTAGACGGTAGCGCTAACGTTAGATCAGATCACGCCGGGAGGTCGCTTCCGGCACAACCCCAGGAACGCGCCAGGCTGCTGTTCCTCGAGACCTCGGAGGAATTCCCCGTGACCA
>NZ_JADZGH010000216.1:7168-7889 GCF_015865005.1 Rhodococcus sp. CX | reverse complement strand
CATGGAGCACACCGATCGCGACGGCAATCCGAAGGTCGTCGAGACCTGCACCCTGCCGCTCACCGGGCAGGCCGTCGTCAACCGCATCATCACCGACCTGGCGGTCATCGACGTCGTCGACGGCGGCAAGCTGGTGCTGCGTGAACTCGCCCCCGGCGTCACCGTCGACGACGTGGTCGCCGCCACGGGCGCTCCGCTCGAGATCGCAGTCGGCGAACCCGCCTGATCAGCGTTTCGAAAGTTATTTCCCCACAACATAATCGGAGTCCAGCCATGTCTACCTCTTCAGTCATCGTTGCCGGTGCCCGTACCCCGATGGGCCGTTTGCAGGGCGCGTTGAAGGATTTCTCGGGGTCGGATCTGGGTGGGGTCGCGATCAAGGGGGCACTGGCCAGGGCCGGGGTCGCCCCGGAGCAGGTGGAGTACGTGATCATGGGTCAGGTGCTCACCGCCGGCGCCGGGCAGATCCCGGCCCGGCAGGCCGCGGTCGCGGCGGGCATCCCGATGGATGTGCCGGCGTTGACGGTCAACAAGGTGTGTCTGTCCGGGATCGACGCGATCGCGCTGGCCGATCAGCTGATCCGGGCCGGGGAGTTCGAGATCGTCGTCGCCGGTGGTCAGGAGTCGATGTCGCAGGCGCCGCATCTGCTGGAGAAGTCGCGGGCCGGGTTCAAGTACGGGGATGTGACGCTGCGTGATCACATGGCCTTCGACGGGTTGC
>NZ_JADZGH010000216.1:600-7158 GCF_015865005.1 Rhodococcus sp. CX | reverse complement strand
GAGGAGCAGGACGCGTTCGCGGCGGCCTCGCATCAGAAGGCGGCCCGGGCGTGGAAGGACGGGGTCTTCGACGACGAGGTGGTGCCGGTGTCGATCCCGCAGCGCAAGGGTGATCCGGTCGAGTTCGCCGCCGACGAGGGGATCCGGGCCGAGACGACGGTCGAGTCGCTGGCCAGGCTGCGGCCGGCGTTCGCGAAGGACGGGACGGTGACGGCGGGCTCGGCCTCGCAGATCTCGGACGGGGCGGCGGCGGTGGTGGTGATGAGCCGGGCCAGGGCCGAGGAACTCGGATTGTCGTGGGTCGCGGAGATCGGGGCGCACGGGGTGGTGGCCGGTCCGGATTCGACGTTGCAGTCGCAGCCGGCGCGGGCGATCGCCAAGGCCTGTGCCCGGGAGGGGATCGATCCGGCCGAGCTGGATCTGGTGGAGATCAACGAGGCGTTCGCGGCGGTGGGGATCGTCTCGGCGCGGGAGTTGGGGATCGATGCGGAGAAGGTGAACGTCAACGGTGGGGCGATCGCGATGGGGCATCCGTTGGGGATGTCCGGGGCGCGGATCGCGTTGCACCTGGCGTTGGAGCTGAAGCGTCGCGGTGGTGGGGTCGGGGCGGCCGCGTTGTGTGGTGGTGGCGGTCAGGGTGACGCCCTGATCGTGCGCGTGCCCAAGGCGTAGTTCCCGGCTTCCACAAGGCTGCGGAGGGCACACGACGTGCGCTCCGGATGAGGACCTTCGGCGTGACGAGTCTCACGGCTCCGACCGCCGGAGGTCCTCCGCCGTTCCGGGCTGTCGAAGGCCCGTGGCGGACCAGCACGTGGCTATATCCTGAAGAGCACGCCTCGGGAGGTGGCGTCACGGAGGGAACGTGCGCCGGTCGAGCCGTCGGGACCGGCACGCGGGAACTGCGAGTCGGCGGAGTGAGTAGCACGTTCCGATGAGTGACGCGGATCCGGTCGACACACAGAGGTTCCCGGCCGACCCGGCAGGGGAGCTGGCCGGCGCCGGTTTCGATGATGTCGAGGTGATCGGACGCGGCGGGTTCGGGGCGGTCTACCGCTGCACCCAGACGGATCTGGATCGCACGGTGGCGGTCAAGGTGCTCACCGTCGATCTCGACGAGGAGAACCGGGCGCGGTTCTTCCGGGAGCAACAGGCGATGGGCCGGCTGACCGGGCATCCGAACATCGTCCACATCCTGCAGGTCGGCACCACCGGCAGCGGCCGCCCCTATCTCGTGATGCCGTACCACCGGCACGGGTCCCTGGAAGCGCGGATCCGCCTCGGGGGTCCGCTGCGGTTGGATCAGGCCCTGCGGCTCGGGGTGAAGATGGCCGGTGCGATCGAGTCGGCGCACCGCCTCGGGATCGTGCACCGCGACGTCAAACCCGCGAACATTCTGCTCACCGACTACGACGAACCCCAGCTGGCCGACTTCGGTATCGCGCAGGTCGCCGGCGGTTTCCGCACCGCCACCGGCACCGTGACCGGGTCGCCGGCCTATACCGCGCCGGAGGTGCTGGCCGGGGATCCGCCCGGCCCGGCGGCCGACGTCTACGGTCTCGGCGCCACCGTGTTCAGTGCGCTGACCGGCCACGCCGCGTTCGAACGGCTCAGCGGCGAACAGGTGGTCGCGCAGTTCCTGCGGATCACCTCGCAACCGGTACCCGACCTGCGGGAGCACGGGATCCCCGAGGACGTGTCCGCCCTGATTGCGCGGGCGATGGCCCGGACCCCGGACCAGCGTCCGGCCACGGCCGCCGAGTTCGGCGAGGAGCTGCGGCTGCTGCAGCGCCACCACGGTTTCCCGGTCGACGAGATGGCCCTGCCCACCGAGAGCGAGGGCGGGGTCGGAGGACCCGGGTCACTCGGGGATGCCGAGCGAGTACCGCCGGGCCGTGGGTTCGCGGTGTCCGTTCCGGCGGGCGCGACCGGTGATCTGCCGCTGGATCTGACCAGTTTCGTCGGCCGCCGGGACGAGCTCACCGCGGCGAAGAACCTGCTGACCGGTTCGCGGCTGGTGACGTTGACCGGGATCGGCGGGGTGGGCAAGACGCGGCTGGCCGTGCGGGTGGCGTCGGCGGTGCAGCGCGACTACGCCGACGGGGTGCGGCTGGTCGAGCTCGGTGAGCTGAACGACGGGGCGGCGGTGGTGGACGCGGTGGCCGCGGCGGTGGGGCTGCGGGATCAGTCGGGCAGGCAGAGGTGGGAGGTGCTGGTCGAGTTCCTGATCCCGCGGCAGGTGCTGGTGGTGCTCGACAACTGCGAGCACGTGGTCGACGCGGTCGCCGATCTGGTGGAGTTGCTGCTGCGACGGTGTCCGGGAGTGCGGGTTCTCGCCACCAGCCGTGAGCCGTTGGGGCTCGGCGGGGAGGCGGTGCTGGCTATTCCTCCGCTGGCGGTGCCGGACCCGGAGCAGGGGCCGTCCTCGGTACGGGCGCTGTCCCGCTTCGATGCGGTGAAGTTGTTCGTCGACCGGGCTGCAGCCGCCGTGCCGGGTTTTTCGCTCACCGAGGAGAACGCGGCGACGGTTGCACGGATCTGTCACCGGCTCGACGGGTTACCGCTGCCGATCGAGCTGGCCGCGGCCCGATTGCGGGCGCTGTCGCCCGAGCAGATCCTCGAGCGATTGACCGACCGCTACGTCCTGCTGACCCGCGGCAGCCGGGGTGTGCCGACGCGGCAGCAGACCCTGCGGTGGTGCATCGACTGGAGTTTCGAGTTGTGCACCCCAACCGAACAACTGGTGTGGGGCCGGATGTCGGTGTTCGCGGGCAGTTTCGACCTCGACGCGGCCGAGCAGGTGTGCGGCGAGGGTCTGGCGGCGGGGGAGGTCCTCGACACGCTGACCTCCCTGGTGGACAAGTCGATCCTGATCCGGGAGGAAACCGGGTCGGTGGTGCGATTCCGGATGCTCGAGACGCTGCGGGACTACGGCGCCGAGAAGCTCGAGCAGTCCGGTGAGGCCGTGGCCGTGCGTCGCCGGCACCGGGACCGGTTCGAGGCGATGGCGCTGGAGGCGGAAGCCGACTGGATCAGCGCCCGTCAGCTCGACTGGATCGCCCGCCTGAAACAGGAACAACCGAACCTGCGCGAGGCCCTCGAATTCAGTCTCGAGGACGATCCTGCCGCGGGGCTGCGGATCGCCGCCGCGCTGTTCAGGTTCTGGACCTCCCAGGGCCTCTACAGCGAGGCGTGGCGCTGGTACGACCGGCTGCTGGCTCGTTACAGCGGCCCACTCACCTTCGAATGGGTCAAGGCGATCTACACGGCGAGCGTGGTGGTGGGCTTCCTGGGGACTTCCCCGTCGGGGCAGCGCTCGTCGAGCAAGGACGCATGCTCGCCGCGCAGACCACCGACCCCCTGATCCGCGCGTACGTGTCCTTCGCCGAAGGCACGCTCGGTCTCCTCAGCGGTGATCTCGAACATGTGTGTTCCCAGTTCGAATCCGCCCGTGCAGGGTTCAGCGCATGCGGAGAACGGGCGTCCGAGATCTCCGCCCTGGTCGCACTCGCGACGGCCTACGGGCTGTCCGGACTGACCGAGCAGGCGATCGAATGCCACGAGCGGGCCCTCGAGATCACCGGAATGCACGGGGAGAAGATCTACAGAACGTATTCGCTGTTCGCCTTCGGAGTTGTTCTGTGGCAGCAGGGTGACGCAGATCGAGCGGTCCCGATCCTCGAAGAATCACTGCAGATTTCCCGGCAGGTCCGCAATCCCCACAACGTGGCAGCCTGCCTCGAGGCGCTGGCCTGGATCAGCTTCGACCGACGCGATGCGCGTCGGGCCGCCGTTCTCATGGGCGCCGCGGACGGGTTGGCGCAGGAGGTCGGCATCTCTCCGATCATTCACTCGACACTGGTTGTCCACCACGACGAATGTGCCCGCAGGACCCGGGAGACACTCGGCGACAGGGCCTTCGAGGCCGCCCATCGGGAAGGGGAGCAACTCGGGTTCGACGCGGCCATCGCCTACGCCCTCCACGAGCGACCACCGGCCGCCTCCCCGTCGAGAACCGATGCGCCGGCGCGATTGACCAAGAGGGAACGCCAGGTCGCGGACCTCATCGGGGAAGGCCTGACGAATCAGGCCATCGCCCGTCGCCTGGTGATCTCCCCGCGCACCGCACAGGGTCACGTGGAGCACATCCTGGCCAAACTCGGATTCACCTCCCGGGCACAGGTCGCGGCCTGGGTTGCGGAGCAGTCGCACGACTAGGCACCGGGAACCTGCAGATACAGGTATGTCTCCAGGTATTTCGGCCGTCGCTTCCGCGCGGCGGTGACGGCATCGTGTGACTCGCCTCACCGTTTCGATCGAAGGCCGACCCGATGCAGCACCGACACCTCTCGCCGATCACCCCAGCCGCCGATCACCCTGCGGCGATGCCCTGGACAACTGTTCGACTCGACGCCGGGACGGGGGTGTGTGGCGTGCTCGGACAAGGATCTCCCTTGGTCTTCGTTCCGGGTGGGGGATCGACACCTTTGACGTACCGTCACGCCCTCGAACGGCTTGCCCGCCGTTTCCGTGTCTACGCCCCGCTGATACCGGGCTTCGCTGGAGTGGCGGGCCGTCCACTCGATCGACGGACGTTGCGGGACTGCTCTGCCTGGCTCGGTCGGTTCCTGGGCGCCGCCGATCTCGGTCCCGTGACTCTCGTCGGGCACTCGTTCGGGGGAGCGATCGCCATCCAGACCGCCGACGCGGATCCGGATCGCGTTGCACGCCTCGTCCTGGTGAACTCGGTGGGCGGAGGGCCGTGGCCGGAGATCAGGAGTGCCGGGTCCCAGGTCGGTGACAGGAAGTCCCTGCCGCTCCGGATGCGTGCCACGACCGTCCTGCCACGTCACACGGCCACCATCTGCAACAGCGTCCGAGATCCCCGGCCGATCCGGCCCAGCGCTCCGCTCACTTCGGGCGGGTACCTGGTACCCGAGCTGAACCGGATCGCCGCACGACCCCTGCCGGTGTCACTGGTGTGGAGCCGCGGCGACCGCTTGATCACGCGTGCACGTCTCGAAGCGCTCCGGGATTCCCTGGGCAGACCACCGGTCTTCACGGTCGCGGGAGGCCACGACTGGCCGATCACCGCACCGGACTATTTCGGTAACGCGATGCGGACCGTCCTCGACTGGCTGCCGCCCAGGGGCGAGCAATGAGTACCGGTCTCGCCGCTCGCCGGGCCTGAGACCACGCGTCCCGGGCGACCTGTCATCCGACACGCGGGCGCTGCGCTGCCCGCACTGCCTCGCGGTCACGAATCGAAGGAGTCACCCGGACGCCCCGCGTCGAACTGTCCGTCCGGGACCGCATGCCGGATGAACAGGCCGATTTCGGTGATCGCGCGCCTGGACTCGGGCAGGAGATCTGCCGCCGACTGGAACCCGTGCAGTTGCTGCTCCCAGATCTGCAGGTCGCATTCGCTGCCGGCCTCGGCCAGCCGCTCTGCCATCACTTCGGCATCCGGCAGCAACAGTTCGTCCGAACCCACCTGGATCAGCGTGCGGGGCATGCCGCGAAGATCGTGATCCACCGGGCACATCCGGGCCTGCGCGCCCGGGTCCGTGGCTTTCCGTGCCTCGATGTTCCGGGCCAGCCTGAAGAGTTCCGCCGCGGCGCTGACCGGCAGGAGCGCGCATCGATCCGCGTTGGGGTGAGCCAGCTTGCGACCCGGATCCAACTCCGTGAGCGGCGACAGTGCCACGACCGCGGCCGGCGCGGGGAGACCCTCGTCGCGGAGGCGCAGCGGCACCATGAACGACAGGTAGCCTCCCGCGGAGTCGCCTGCGATCACGATCTGCTCGGGACGCCAGCCCGCGGCCAGCAGCGCGCGGTAACCGTCGACACTGTCGTCGATAGCGTCGTCGATCGAGTGCGCGGGCAGCATGCGGTAGTCGACCATCAGCACGGGCGCCTGCGCCTCGGCGGAAATTCGCGAGACGAGCCGCCGGTGGGTGCGGACTCCGCAGCACAGGAAAGCGCCGCCGTGCAGGTAGAGGACGACGCGGTCGGAACCGACGTCGGGGGCTTCGACCCAGAGTCCCTCGCAGTTCGGGAGCTGCGCGGGCCGGCATCGGGTGCCGTCGATCGGCGGCAACAGATTTCCCACCGAGTCGATCAAGTCGGCAGGCCACGGCAGGGCGGATGCGCGCGCCCACAGTGACAGCACGGGACGCAGGGTCATCCGGACCGATCGGGACAGGAGTCGCGCCTGCACGCTGGTACCCGGGAAATGCCGCCGATGCACGAGTGTCGGCCGGTGGTGGACTCCTGGCCCCTCCTGCGCGCCACCGCCGCCCACATCGTGGGGCTCCAGGAGCCGGCCGGTCGTCGCGATCGTCGTCATCGGTGCAGGTCCCTTCCGTGCGGTCATGCGAAGGGCCGGTCCGAAGTGCGTCGGCGAGCGGTGTCGGAGCAGTGGAGAACCCGGATTTCGCGATGGGTGGCAGCGCATTGGCAGGACATATGGTCGCGTGGGGCGAAAGGTCCCGCACCGGTCGAATGACCCGCGTGAGGTACCTGTTTCTCGCCCACGGGGATGCGCCGGCCGGTGCAGCG
>NZ_JADZGH010000216.1:0-590 GCF_015865005.1 Rhodococcus sp. CX | reverse complement strand
CGGGACGGTGATGTCTCTCACGGCAACGACGGGTCGTCGTAGGACTCGGGCACAATGGCGACCATGACGAACCTCCTCGACCTGTCCACCCCCGCGAAGCGATTCCGGCTCGTAGCGATCTGGGAAGCGATCACCTGGCTGGCCCTGCTGATCGCGATGTTCTTCAAGTGGGTGCTCGGACACGAGGAGGCCATCCGGATCCCGGGCATGGTGCACGGGGTCGCCGGATTCACGCTGTTCGTCGTCGTCGCGCTCGCAACCGCGTGGTCGCTCAAGTGGGACCTGAAGACGACCTTCCTCGCGCTGGTCTCGAGTGTCCCGCCGTTCGGCACCGTCGTCTTCGAGCGTTGGGCGGTGCGCACAGGCCGCCTCGGCGAGCTTTCCGATTCCGCGGCGCGCGAAACCGAGCCCGCACTGTCCTGACCGGGCGGCGAGCTACCCCCGAAACGTGACAGACTGGACGGCGTGACTCGACCCGGTTCCCGTCCAGCACGTTCCGCCGCGGCAGCAGCGGCGATCTCCGGCGCGGTGGATCTCGCACCGCTGAAGGAAAGGGCGTCCGCGCCCCCACCCCCGCCCCCGTCCGGCGA
>NZ_JADZGH010000215.1:0-10473 GCF_015865005.1 Rhodococcus sp. CX | reverse complement strand
CCCGCCCGCGCCGCACCCCGCAGACCTCTGCGGCGACCCAGCGACCCGACCTGCGTCAGCCGGTCGATCCGACTATGCGTCTGGGCGCACCGCCCAAGGCGCCCGCGAAGGGCCTGAGGGTCGTCGCGCTCGGCGGTATCGGCGAGATCGGCCGCAACATGACGGTCTTCGAGCACCAGGGCAAGATCCTGATCGTCGACTGCGGCGTGCTGTTCCCCGAGGATCAGCAGCCCGGCGTCGACCTGATCCTGCCCGACTTCCGGTACATCGAGAACCGGATGGACGACGTCGAAGCGATCGTGCTGACGCACGGTCACGAAGATCACATCGGCGCGGTGCCGTTCCTGCTGCGTCTGCGCCCCGACATTCCGGTGGTCGGCTCCAAGTTCACGTTGGCGCTGGTCGCGGCGAAATGCCGCGAGCACCGGCAGCGGCCCGTGCTCGTCGAGGTCACCGAGGGGGAGAGCACCACGCACGGCCCCTTCGAGTGCGAGTACTTCGCGGTCAACCACTCGATCCCCGACGCGATCGCCGTCGCGATCCGCACCGACGCCGGTCTCGTCCTGCACACCGGCGACATCAAGCTCGACCAGTTGCCCCTGGACAACCGGCTCACCGACCTGGCCGGGTTCTCGCGACTCGGCGACGAAGGCGTCGACCTGTTCCTCGTCGACTCCACCAATGCCGAGGTGCCGGGTTTCGTCACCCCCGAACGCGAGATCGGCGGCGTGCTCGACGGCGTCATCGGCAAGGCCACCAACCGCGTCATCGTCGCCTCGTTCGCCAGCCACGTCCATCGCATCCAGCAGGTCGTCGACGTCGCCGCCCGGTACAACCGGCGGATCGCGTTCGTCGGCCGCTCGATGGTCCGCAACATGCAGATCGCCCAGGACCTCGGGTACCTGCAGGTGCCCGACGGCCTCGTCGTCGACCTGGACACCGCGGCGAGCCTGCCGGGCAACCGCCTCGTCCTGGTCTCGACGGGATCCCAGGGCGAACCGCTCTCGGCCCTCTCACGCATGGCCCGCGGCGAGCACCGGCAGATCAACATCCGCGCCGACGACCTCGTCGTGCTGGCGTCGTCGCTGATCCCCGGCAACGAGAACTCGGTGTTCGCAGTCGTCAACGGACTCGCCAAGCGCGGCGCGACCGTCGTCACCCAGCAGAACGCGAAGGTCCACGTCTCCGGCCACGCGTCGGCCGGTGAGCTGCTGTACCTGTACAACGCGGTGCGCCCGACCAACGCGATGCCCGTCCACGGCGAATGGCGGCACCTGCGCGCCAACGCGAAGCTCGCCGAAGCCACCGGTGTGCCGCCCGAGCGGATCGTCCTCGCGGAGGACGGTGTCGTCGTCGACATGGTCGACGGTCTCGCCGAGATCGTCGGGCAGATCCCCGTCGGCCACGTGTACGTCGACGGTCTGTCCGTCGGCGACGTCGGCGAATCGACCCTGTCGGACCGGCTCATCCTCGGCGAGGGCGGCTTCATCTCGATCTCGGTCGCCGTCGACTCGGCCACCGGCCGTGCGGTCAGTTCCCCCGAGGTGTCGGGACGCGGATTCTCCGACGACCCCACGGCCCTGTCCGAGGCCGCCCGGCTCGTCGACAAGACGCTCGACGAACTCGCCGCGGAAGGCATCAACGAGACCCACCGCATCGCACAGGCCATCCGGCGTGTGGTCGGGCGCTGGGTGTCCGAGACCTACCGCCGCCGGCCGATGATCGTGCCGACCGTCATCGCGGTGACAGCACCGGAGTGATCTTCGGGCGGCCCGTGTCCACCGACCGCGGGTCGCCCGCCGGGAGCGATGACGGTGTCGGGCGCGCCGTGTACCGTCGGCGCCGTGAGCCTGGCCAAACGCGAACGAGCAGCCCTGGTCCGCACGATGTCGGAGGTCGGTCCCGACGCGCCCACCCTCTGCGGGGACTGGACGACACGGGATCTCGCCGCGCACCTGCTGGTGCGCGAGCGCCGGATCGACTCGATGCCCGGCATCCTTCTGCCGCAGCTCGCGGACCACACCGAGAAGGTGCGCAAGTCGGCCACCGACCGGCCGTGGGCGTACCTGCTCGCGGACATCGAGTCCGGGCCGCCGATGTGGTCCCCGTTGTTCCTGGTCGACGCGGTCGCGAACGCGGGGGAGATGTTCGTCCACCACGAGGACGTCCGGCGCGCCGTCGACGGCTGGGAGCCGCGGGTGCTGCCCGCCGACGATCAAGAGCACCTGTGGCGGCTGGCCCGGCAGATCGGCCGGCGCAGCTACCGCGGCAGCGATGTCAGCGTCGTCTTCGAACGCCCCGACGGCACGCGCGCCACCGTGCGGAAACGAGGCCCGCGCACCGTCGTGCTGCGCGGCGAACCGGCGGAACTGCTGCTGCACGCGTTCGGTCGCGACCAGGTGCGGCTGGAGACGGACGGCGAGCCCCGCGACCTCGACGAGATCACGGCCTCGGCTCGCGGCGTGTGACGGTGAATACCCAGGTCACGGCGTGTCCTGTGACATGAACCGCGACGTGGTGCCGGTGTTGCGGATGGTTCGGATGGGGGCCGAGCGGCTAACCTGACGGGTATGGCAGGAAAGTCGAGCAGTCGCGGATCGTCCACGACCTCCCGGTCGAAGGCGACAGCGCGCGGCTCGGCCGGGACCTCGAGCCGCTCCGGCAGCGCCGGTGCGAGCCGGTCCGGCGGTTCCTCGAAGAGCGGATCGTCGCGCAGCGGCGCGGCCAAGAGTGGAACCGCGAAGGCGGGCACCGCGAAGACCGGCGCCACCAAGCGCCGGTCCTCGGCGTCGTCCACCCGGACCCCGGCGCGGCGTTCGGCCGCATCCACGCGTCCGGCCCGCGTCGCCGCGCCCTCTCGAACCTCGGCGTCCGGACGTCGGGGCCCCGGCGTGCTCGACTCCCTCGGGCGCGGGATCAGCGCCGGCTGGTTCATGATCGCTCGCGGCGTCGGCGCCACCATCCGCACGATGGGCAAGGCCGGCGACATCGAACACGGTCACCGCCGCGACGGCATCGCGCTCGGACTGATCGCACTCGGCCTGGTCGTGGCGGGCAGCGTGTGGTTCGGGGTCGGCGGCCCGGTCGGCGGCTGGGTCGAATCCGGGGTGCGCGCGGTCACCGGTGGTGCCAGCGCAGTGCTGCCGCTCGTCGCGATCGGTATCGCCGTGGTGCTCATGCGCACCGAGCCGCGACCCGAGATCCGCCCCCGCCTGATCCTCGGCGGGCTGCTGGTCGGGCTCCCGGCACTCGGGCTGTGGCACATCGCATCCGGATCGCCCACCACCCCCGAAGGCCGATCGCAGGGCGCCGGGTTCGTCGGCGGCGCGGTCGGCGGGCCGCTCACCTCGGGCCTGACCGTCTGGCTCTCGGTGCCGCTGATGGTGCTGGCCGCCGGGTTCGGGATCCTGCTCATCACCGGCACCACCGTGCGTGAACTGCCCGGTCTCTTCCGCGACTACTTCGGGTTGTCGTATCGCGCCGACGACGAATACGGCGACTACGACGAGTACGATCCCCACGACGACTTCGGCCGCGACGAACCGCCGTACGACGACCACGACCCGACGCTGTTCGACGCCGACGGCTATCCCACCGAACGCCGCCCGCGACGGCGCCGCACCCCGGCCGAGAACTACCCGACCGACGAATTCGACGGCAACGCCCGCACCGAGGTGCTGCCGCTGTGGGACGCGCCCGCGACGAAGCCGTTCGAGGCGCCGCCCGCTCCCGAACCCGAACCGGAACCGGAACCGACGCCGGAACCGCCCAAACAGCGGACCAGGCCCAAGCCGACCCCGAAGCCCACCCCGCCGCCGACGCCGGCCGTCGACGAGGCCGACGAACTCGACGCGATGGTGCCGGAGCGGGTCGTCGAAGGCGACTACACGCTGCCGTCGATCGGGCTGCTCATCCAGGGCGACCCGCCGAAGACGCGCTCGTCCGCGAACGACCAGATGATCGACTCGATCACCGAGGTCCTCGAACAGTTCAAGATCGACGCGGCGGTCACCGGGTTCACCCGCGGTCCGACCGTCACCCGCTACGAGGTCGAACTGGGTCCCGGCGTCAAGGTCGAGAAGATCACCGCGCTGGCGCGCAACATCGCGTACGCCGTCGCGACCGACAACGTGCGGTTGCTCGCCCCGATCCCGGGCAAGTCCGCGGTGGGCATCGAGGTGCCCAACTCGGACCGCGAACTGGTCCGGCTGGCCGACGTGCTCGCCGCCCCGAGCACCCGCAAGGATCGGCATCCGCTGGTGATCGGCCTCGGCAAGGACATCGAGGGCGACTTCGTGCACGCCAACCTGGCGAAGATGCCGCACCTGCTGGTGGCCGGTTCCACCGGTTCCGGTAAGTCCAGCTTCGTCAACTCGATGCTGGTGTCGCTGTTGATCCGGGCGACCCCGGAGGACGTGCGGATGATCCTCATCGACCCCAAGATGGTCGAGTTGACGCCGTACGAGGGCATCCCGCACCTCATCACGCCCATCATCACGCAGCCGAAGAAGGCGGCGGCCGCGCTGGCGTGGCTCGTCGAGGAGATGGAGCAGCGCTACCAGGACATGCAGGCCAACCGGGTGCGGCACATCGACGACTTCAACGCCAAGGTGCGCTCCGGGGAGATCACCGCGCCGCTCGGCAGTGAACGCGTGTACCGCCCGTATCCGTACATCCTGGCGATCGTCGACGAGCTCGCCGACCTGATGATGACCGCGCCGCGTGAGGTCGAGGAGTCGATCGTGCGGATCACGCAGAAGGCCCGCGCCGCCGGTATCCACCTCGTGCTGGCCACGCAGCGACCGTCCGTGGACGTCGTCACGGGCCTGATCAAGACGAACGTGCCGTCCCGGCTGGCGTTCGCGACCTCGTCGCTCACGGACTCGCGCGTCATCCTCGACCAGCCCGGCGCCGAGAAGCTCATCGGTATGGGCGACGGTCTGTTCCTGCCGATGGGGGCGGGCAAACCGCAACGCCTGCAGGGTGCGTTCATCACCGACGAAGAGATCGCCGCGGTCGTCGACTTCACCAAGAACCAGGCCGAACCCGAGTACACCGAGGGCGTCACCACGCAGAAGGCGGGGGAGAAGAAGGACGTCGACCCCGACATCGGCGACGACCTCGACGTGTTCCTCCAGGCCGTGGAACTGGTGGTGTCCAGCCAGTTCGGCTCGACGTCGATGCTGCAGCGCAAGCTGCGCGTCGGTTTCGCGAAGGCCGGCCGGCTCATGGACCTGATGGAGACCCGCGGTGTGGTCGGCCCGAGCGAAGGGTCGAAGGCCCGCGAGGTGCTGGTCAAGCCGGACGAACTCGAGGGCCTGCTGTACTCCATCCGTGGGGGCGGTGGAGACGGGGAGAACGGCTCCGACCAGGACTGATACGGCCCCGGGCTGCGAGTGTGGTTGAATGGACCACGTTGTGGAGGGGAGTATCCCCGTGATCCGCGACAGTTCCGTCAACACGTACGGCAGCGTTGCCGCTCCGGGACTGTCGGTCTGCACCTGTGCAGGCGGGAGAGACCTCCGGTGCCCTTCCAGGTCTACCGGAGGAATTCAGCCCCATGCATGTGACACCCCTGGTGTGGCTCGTCACGATCGCGGTCATCGCCGCGCTCTTCGTGTTCGACTTCGTCTCCCACGTCCGTACCCCGCACGCCCCCTCGCTGCGTGAATCCGGATTCTGGTCCGCCGTCTTCATCGGCATCGCGATCCTGTTCGGCGTCGTGGTCTTCGCGCTGTGGGGACCGCAGTACGGCGGCGAGTACTTCGCCGGCTACGTCACCGAGAAGGCGCTGTCGGTCGACAACCTGTTCGTGTTCGTGGTGATCATGGCGACCTTCGCGATCCCCCGCGAATATCAGCAGAAGGTGCTCACCATCGGCATCGTCCTGGCCCTGGCGATGCGCGGCGCGTTCATCGCGGTCGGTGCCGCGGCGATCAACGCCTACAGCTGGGTGTTCTACCTGTTCGGCGTCTTCCTGCTGTACACCGCGGTCAAGCTGATCATCGACCACAACAAGGACGAGGACACCAAGCCCGACGAGGGCCGCATCGTGAAGCTGGTGCGCAAGGTCGTTCCCACCACCGAGCACTACGACGGCGACCGTCTGGTCACCCGGATCGACGGCAAGCGCATGGTCACGCCGCTCATGCTCGCGCTGCTCGCCATCGGCTTCGCCGACGTGCTGTTCGCCCTCGACTCCATCCCGGCGATCTACGGCCTCACCCAGGAGCCGTACCTGGTGTTCACGGCGAACGCGTTCGCCCTGATGGGCCTGCGTCAGCTGTTCTTCCTCATCGGCGGCCTGCTGGACCGCCTCGTGTACCTGTCGTACGGCCTGTCGATCATCTTGGCGTTCATCGGCCTCAAGCTTGTGCTGCACGCGCTGCACGAGAACACGCTGCCGTTCGTCAACGGCGGGGAGCACGTCGCGGTCCCGGAGATCTCCACGAGCCTGTCGTTGGCGGTGATCATCGGGGTGCTCGTCGTGACGACCGTCCTGAGCCTGCTCAAGAACCGCAGCGACGCCCGGAAGGCCGAGGCCGTGGAGAGCTCCGAAACCGAGAACGTGCGGTGACCGTCAGGCGTTGAACACGCCCATCACCGGCTGCCAACCGGTGATGCGGACGGCGTCGACGAGGTTGCGCTGCGCGAACGGGTCCTGTGCCATCAGTTCGTGCGCGGCAGCCTCGTCGGCGACGTCGATGAGGATCAGGGCGCCCGAACCGTCCACCCACGGGCCCGTCGCCACGACCGTGCCCGCGTCGACGAGGTCGCTCAGCCAGCTGCGGTGCGTCGGGCGGTGCTCGTCGCGTGCGGCGACGGTGGCGTCGGAGTAGGTGTATTCGACGGCGAACAGGGGCATGGGTTCCTCGCTTCGGGTTCGGGGTGTGCTCCGGAGCCGCTCAGAGCGTGAGCAGCATCCGCGTGTTGCCGAGTGTGTTGGGTTTGACGTAGCTCAGATCCAGGAACTCGGCGACGCCGGTATCGTACGACCGGCACATTTCGGCGTAGACCTCGGCGGTGACGGGGGTGCCCTCGATCTCGGCGAATCCGTGCCGGCCGAAGAACTCCACCTCGAACGTGAGCACGAAGAGCCGGTCGAGCTCGAGTTCCCGCGCGACCTCGATGAGTTTGGCCACCACGAGATGTCCGGCGCCGCGCCCCTTGACCCGCGGATCCACCGCGACCGTGCGCACCTCGCCGAGATCCGCCCACAGCACGTGCAGCGCGCCGCAGCCGATGACCTCGCCACCCGATTCGGCCACCCAGAACTCCTGCACCGACTCGTACAGGGTCACGAGGTTCTTCTCGAGCAGGATGCGACCTGCATAGATGTCGATGAGACGCTTGATCTCCGGAACGTCCGACGTTCGAGCACGGCGCACGATGATCCGGTCGGCGTGTTCGTGATCGGGCGTCGGAGAAGTCATGCGGTGAACAGTAGCGGGTGCTCGGAACGATATTGTGGGTCACGTGCCGGTCGGATCGTCGAGTTCATCCCAGATTCCGGGGGAACTACGTCCACCGGCCCGACCTGTGCCGACTTCCGGTACTTCACGACGTTGCACCCGGAGGTCCGCATGAGCACGCCCCGTCCCCATGTCGCCGGGGCCGGTAGCGGCGCCGCGCCGGGCCCGCACGCCGGCACCGCCCACGAGCCGGTGCCGCTGTGGAACATCGCGAACATCCTCACCATGCTGCGGATCGCGCTGGTGCCGGTGTTCCTCGTACTGCTGTTCGTCGGCGACGGTCACGAGACCCGTTGGCGCATCGCGGCCACGGCGGTGTTCGCGATCGCCGCGATCACCGACCGCGTCGACGGTCAGCTCGCCCGTCGTCGAGGTCTGGTCACGGATTTCGGCAAGCTCGCCGACCCGATCGCGGACAAGGCGCTGATCGGTGCCGCACTCGTCGGCCTGTCGGTCCTCGGCGACCTGTCCTGGTGGGTGACCGGAATCATCGCCGCCCGCGAACTCGGTATCACGGCACTGCGATTCGCGGTGCTCCGGCACGCGGTGATCCCCGCCAGCCGCGGCGGCAAGGCCAAGACTCTCGTGCAGACCCTCGCGATCGGGGTGTACCTGCTGCCCTTGCCGGACGCCGTGATGCCGTTCGCGGTCGCGCTGATGGCGCTGGCAGTGCTGTTGACCGTCGGTACCGGCATCGACTATGTGGTCCAGGCGGCACGGTTGCGCGCGGGCGTCCGCACGGAGGCGCAGCATCACCGCGACGACCAGCATCACCGCGACGACCTGGGCGGAGCCGAAGCGTAGATGGCCGCCGCGCCGGATCCTCTCGTCGCCGCCACCCGGGCCGCAGACCTCGTTGCCGCCCTCGTCGAGCGAGGGCAGACCGTCGCGACCGCCGAATCGCTCACTGCGGGCCTGCTCTCGGCCACGATCGCCGGTGTGCCCGGAGCCAGCGCGGTGTTGCGCGGTGGTCTCGTCGTGTACGCGACCGATCTGAAGGCATCGCTCGCCGGCGTCGACACCGAGCGCCTCGGGCGGGACGGTCCGGTCGCCGAGTCGACCGCTGCAGCACTCGCCGAGGGCGCTGCGGAACGCTGCGGTGCGACGTGGGGTGTCGGACTGACCGGGGTCGCCGGCCCCGACGATCAGGACGGGCACCCGCCGGGCACCCTTTTTCTGGGGATCTGTGGCCCGACGGCACCACCGTGACATGCCCTGCGGTGCACGGCGACCGATGGTCCATCCGGCTCGGTGCGGTGGACGCCGCCGTGTCGGGGCTACTCGGGCGCCTGACATCGGACTCGGCGTTGTAGTGTCTGCTCACCGCGGTTTTCGGTGCACGGTGTCGCGACCGCGGGAACCCGGCGGCGCGGTTACGCGTTGTCCGGGATAAGGCACGACGGACGAGGAGGACGCGATGGCTCTGTTGTTGCGTGAGGCAATCGGTGACAGCCTTCGGCGCACCCGTGTGTCGCAGAGTCGCACTCTGCGCGAGGTGTCGAGCAGTGCGCGGGTCAGCCTCGGCTACCTCTCGGAGATCGAACGCGGACGCAAGGAAGCGTCGAGCGAACTCCTCGCGGCAATCTGCGACGCGCTCGAGGTGCCGCTGTCCGACGTGCTGTTCGACGTCAGCGAGTCGCTGGCGGATGCGGCACCGCATCGCGATCGGAAGGATGCCGCTGCGGCGGCACCCCTCGATTCCGGTGTGGCCGTCCACGGTCCTGCCGGGGATCCGGCCGCGCGAATTGCGCAGGACACCCGCGTGGTGATTCCGCCACCTGCGACGCGGGCGCTGGCTGCCGCCTAACATGGATCACGACCGCGCCGGCTTGCCGGATGCGGACGAAAGCGACAGACTTTTTCGGGTCACCACCGGGGGGTGGCCCGGGACACGACAGGTGGGACCGCCCGATGAACGGTGAAGGTGCGGCGGTCCGAATCGGTGCGCGAGGGCCGCGCACCGGGTCGCGTTCGGCGCGGCGTACCAGATGGAGGCAGGATCACACCCATGGCTAATCCGTTCGTCAAGGGTTGGAAGTACCTCATGGCGCTTTTCAACTCCAAGATCGATGAGAAGGCCGATCCGAAGGTCCAGATTCAGCAGGCGATCGAGGATGCCCAGCGTCAGCACCAGGCCCTGTCCCAGCAGGCTGCGTCCGTCATCGGCAACCAGCGGCAGCTCGAGATGAAGCTCAACCGTCAGCTGGACGAGGTCGAGAAGCTCAACGCCAGTGCCCGTCAGGCCGTGCTCATGGCCGACCAGGCCACCGCCGCCGGCGACACCGAGAAGGCCATCCAGTACACGAACGCCGCCGAGGCGTTTGCGGCCCAGCTCGTGACCGCCGAGCAGTCCGTCGAGGACCTCAAGGTGCTGCACGACCAGTCGCTGCAGGCCGCGGCGCAGGCGAAGAAGGCCGTCGAGCAGAACGCGATGGCCCTGCAGCAGAAGGTCGCCGAGCGCACCAAGCTGCTCAGCCAGCTCGAGCAGGCGAAGATGCAGGAACGGGTCAGCGAGTCGCTGCGCTCGATGGACTCGACCCTGTCGGCTCCCGGCACCACCCCGAGCCTCGACGCCGTGCGCGAGAAGATCGAGCGGCGTTACGCCGACGCCTTGGGCTCGGCCGAGCTCGCCCAGAATTCGGTGCAGGGCCGCATGCTCGAGGTCCAGCAGGCGACGATCCAGATGGCCGGGCACAGCCGGCTCGAGCAGATCCGCGCATCGATGAAGGGCGAGGCGCTCCCCGGTGGTGCCGCCGGTACCTCCACGCCGGCCGTGAACACCGCGAAGGAACCGCCGGCCGCCGGTGCAGCGGGAACGCAGTAGTCGACAGTCGGATGTGATCCAGACATGAGCACTCCGGGCAACGGCCGGGTCGGGAACGTTCCCGCCCCGGCCGTTGCCGCGCTCAGGGAAGCCGCCGACGGTGTCGTCGAAGCGGCGCGCCGCTGGCGTGATCCGTCCGCCCGGCTGCGGCGGAAGAAGCGGCGGGCCGCTTCGACG
>NZ_JADZGH010000214.1:23621-31148 GCF_015865005.1 Rhodococcus sp. CX | reverse complement strand
CCTCGGCACCGTCCAGGTTCTCGGACTGCCCACTCACGTCGACGGCAGGGCCGTCGGCCCCGCCACCCGCCCGCCCATCCTGGGCGAGCACACGGACGAGATCCTGGCCGAGATCGGATTCACCGCCGACCAGATCGACAACTTCCGCCAGGAGGGCGCCGTATGACCACCACACCGATTGCAGCAGAACAGGTTTCGCAGACGCACGTCGCCACGTCGGCCGCCCGCACCGCAGCACTCGCGGCGGTGGACTCGCAGAAGACCGCCGACTGGTGGAGCACCGCCGTCTCGGACATCGAACCCGACGTGATCCGATACCGCGGATATCCCATCCAGGACCTCATCCGCCACGCCACGTTCGTCGAGACCATCTGGACCATGGTGCGCGGCTCGATGCCGTCCCACGCCGAGGCGGCGCTGCTCGAGAAGGCGCTCGTCGCCGCTGTCGACCACGGACCGCAGGCACCGTCGATCGCGGCCGCCCGGATGGCCGCCACGTGCGGTGTCGGCCTGCACGGCGCGATGTCCACCGGCGTCGGGCTGCTCGGCGACGTCCACGGCGGAGCCGGCCAGCAGTGCGTCGAATTCCTGCAGCGGCTGGTCACGTCCGCCGAGGGCGGCGATCTCGGCGAGGCCGTGGCGGCCGAGGTGGCCTCCTATCGCGAGCGCCGGGCCTACGTCCCCGGCTTCGGTCACCGATTCCACACCCGCGACCCGCGCCGGGATCCGCTCCTCGAGGCCGTCCAGGGGGCCGTCGACGCCGGAGTCGTGTCCGGTCGCTACCTCGCGGCCGCGCTGGAACTGGAGGCACAGCTCTCCGCCTGCCGGGCTCGACCGGTCCCGATGAACATCGACGGTGCGACGGCCGTCATCTACGCCGAGCTCGGCTTCACCGCCGAACTCGCCCGCGGCCTGTTCATCCTGTCCCGGTCGGTCGGCGTTCTCGCCCACAGCTGGGAGGAGTCGCAGAGCGGTCGCCGCATCAAGGGCCCGATGCCGCCGCCGCTGCTCCCGACCTACGTCGGGCACCCCGAGCGTGCCTGGGGAGCCGAAGCGGAGGATGAGAACGGCCGATGAGCATCTCCGACACCGATCCCTTCCGGTCGTTGACGGCGTTGCCGCTCGACGACCCGGCCGGTTCCCCGCTGCACTACTACAGCCTCGCCGCCGCCGAGGCCAACGGCGCCGGACCCGTCGGCGAGCTCCCCTGGTCGCTGAAGACGCTCGTCGAAGGGGTTCTGCGCAATCAGGGACATCCCGAGGCGCTGCCCGAGCACGTTCTCGCCCTCACCCGCCGGGACGAGACCGCCGCTGTGCCGTTCTTCCCCGGACGTGTCCTGTTCCAGGACGCCTCCGGCATTCCGGTGCTGGCGGACATCGTTACCCTGCTCGAGCGGGCCGAGAGCGACGGCATCGACGCGTCCGCCTTCCGGCCGTCGTTGCCTCTCGATCTCGTCGTGGACCACGCGCTGGAGGTCGACGAGCACGGGCACGCCTCCGCGGCGGGCCGGAACATCGACCTCGAGTACATGCGTCACCACGACCGCTACCGGTTCCTGCGCTGGGCCCAGGAGCGCATCCCCGGGCTCCGCGTCGTTCCGCCCGGGGTCGGCATCTGTCACCAGCTGAACCTCGAGGTCCTGGCGCCGGTGGTCACCACCACCGAATCCGACGGCCTGCGCGTGGCGGCCCTGGATGCGCTGGTCGGCACCGACTCGCACACCACGATGATCAATGCGCTCGGTGTCACCGGGTGGGGCGTCGGCGGCATCGAGGCCACCGCCGCAGCGCTCGGGCAGGCCCTCATGATCCGGGTACCGCGCGTCGTCGGCGTCGAACTCACCGGCCGTCTCGCGCCGGGTGTCCTCGCCTCCGACCTGGCACTGACCCTGGCGGAACGTCTGCGCGCCGTGAACGTGGTCGGGGCGATCGTCGAATTCCACGGCGACGGACTGGGTTCGCTGTCGGTGCCCGACCGCGCCACGGTCGCCAACATGGCGCCCGAATACGGCGCCACGATGGCGTGGTTCCCCGCGGATCGCCGCACTCTCGACTACCTGTCAACCACCGGTCGCTCGCCCGAGCAGGTCCGTCTGGCCGAGCAGTACCTGACCGCCCAGGGTCTGCTGCACACCGCATCCAGCCCGGTCCCCCGTTTCGAGACGACACTGCGGATCGACCTGAGCAGCATCACGACGACACTGGCCGGTCCGTCGCGACCGCACGAAGCCCTGTCGCTGTCCGAGGTTCCCGCCTCGCGCGGCGAGTCCGGGTCGCACAGCGACGACGGCGCGTCCAGGTCGCGCAGCGGCGATGTCGCCATCGCCGCGATCACCAGTTGCACCAACACGTCCAACCCCCGCGCCCTGGTGACGGCGGGTCTGCTCGCGCGCAACGCCGTCGAGGCCGGTCTCGCTGCGGCGCCGTGGACCAAGACATCGCTGACCCCCGGATCGCGAGCGGCGGCCGACCTCCTGGAATCCAGTGGCCTTCAGGCACACCTCGACCGGCTCGGTTTCCACGTCACCGGATTCGGTTGTGGCACCTGCATGGGTAACTCCGGTCCGCTGCCTCCTGCCCCGGCCGGTTCGGATACGACCCCGGACACCGCCGTGCTGTCGGGCAACCGGAACTTCACCGGCCGAATCCATCCGGACGTCACCCACGCCTACCTCGCCTCCCCTGCGCTGGTCGTGGCCTACGCCCTGGCCGGCAACGTGCGGGTCGATCTGTCGGCCGAGCCTCTCGGTCACGCCGAGGACGGCTCGCCGGTCACCCTCGCCGACCTCTGGCCCGACGAGCAGGAGATCGACGCGCTGCTCGCCGAGCACGAAGCGGCCGCGCTCGGCCGCGGTGCGGATCGGGCGTTGACGACCGACCGCTGGGAACAGCTCGAGTACCCGCACGGCGAGCACTATCGGTGGGACGGAGAAACCGGCAGCATCCGCCGGCCACCGTTCACCGATACCGAGCTGACCGTGCCCGCAATCCACGGAGACCTGCACGCGCGTCCGCTGCTCGTGCTCGGGGACGCCGTGACCACCGACCACATCTCCCCCGTCGCGCGGGTCCTGCCCGATTCGGCGGCGGGACGCTGGCTCGTCGAACGGGGTGTCGACGAACGGGCGCTGGGCACCTTCAGTTCTCGCCGGCTCAACCACGACGTGATGGTCCGGGGTGGTTTCGCGAACACCCGCCTGCACAACTTCCTCGCACCGGATCGGGAGGGCGGCTGGACGCGGATCTCGCCGGAACAGCCGCCGGTGCCGGTCCATGTCGCCGCCGAACACCACCGAGAGCACGGCACACCCGTCGTCGTGGTCGCGGGAGAGCTCTACGGCGCCGGATCCGCCCGCGACTGGGCCGCCAAGGTGACACGGCTGCTCGGCGTTCGGGCCGTTCTCGCCCGCAGCTTCGAACGCATCCACCGGACCAACCTGGTCGCGCTGGGTGTCCTGCCGATCCAGTGGGACGGTCCCGCCCCCGAGGAGTTCGACGGGAGCGAGGAGATCTCCGTGCTCGGCCTGGACGATCTCGGGACGTCCCGCGACGTCGCGGTCCGGGTGACGCGCGCGGGCGAAATCCGGTGGGAGGGCACTGCACTGGCCCGGCTCGACACTCCGCTGGAGTACGAGTGGCTGCGTGCCGGTGGCCTGTTCGGACACCTGCTGGCCACACGGTCGCCGCTGTCGGTCTGACACGCTGTCGGGCCCGAGGAAAGCAAAAGAACGGGGCGCCTCCTTCCGGAGGCGCCCCGTTCTGCTGTGTCGCGAGCTACGTCAGGCGCGAGCCTTCTGCAGGTTCTCGTCGAGGGTGCCGAGGAACTCCTCGGTGGTCTGCCAGCCCTGCTCGGGGCCGACGAGCAGAGCGAGGTCCTTGGTCATCTGGCCGGCTTCGACGGTCTTGATGACGACGTCCTCGAGCTGCTGCGCGAACTCGATCACCTCGGGGGTGTTGTCGAGCTTGCCGCGGTGCTCGAGACCGCGGGTCCAGGCGAAGATCGACGCGATCGGGTTGGTCGACGTCGGCTTGCCCTGCTGGTGCTGACGGTAGTGGCGGGTGACGGTGCCGTGCGCCGCCTCGGCCTCGACGGTCTTGCCGTCCGGGGTCATGAGCACGGAGGTCATCAGGCCGAGCGAGCCGTAGCCCTGCGCGACGGTGTCGGACTGGACGTCGCCGTCGTAGTTCTTGCAGGCCCACACGTAGCCACCCTCCCACTTGAGGGAGGAGGCGACCATGTCGTCGATGAGGCGGTGCTCGTAGGTCAGGCCCGCGGCGTCGAATTCCGCCTTGAACTCTTCCTCGTAGATCCGCTGGAACTCGTCCTTGAACATGCCGTCGTAGGCCTTGAGGATCGTGTTCTTGGTCGACAGGTAGACCGGGTAGTTCTGCTGCAGGCCGTAGGCCAGCGACGCACGCGCGAAGTCCTGGATGGACTTCTTGTAGTTGTACATCCCCATGACGACGCCGCCGTCCTCGGGGATCTTGCACACCTCGTGCTGGATCGGCTCGCTGCCGTCCTCGGGCGTGAAGGTGATCGTGACGGTGCCGGCGCCGGGGACCTTGAAGTCGGTGGCGCGGTACTGGTCGCCGAACGCGTGACGGCCGACGATCACCGGCTTGGTCCAGCCCGGAACCAGGCGGGGCACGTTGGAGATGATGATCGGGGCGCGGAAGATGGTGCCGCCGAGGATGTTTCGGATCGTGCCGTTGGGCGAGCGCCACATCTTCTTGAGGCCGAATTCCTCGACGCGCGCCTCGTCCGGGGTGATCGTGGCGCACTTGACGCCGACGCCGTGCTTCTTGATGGCGTTCGCCGCGTCGATCGTGACCTGATCGTCGGTCGCGTCGCGGTGCTCGATTCCGAGGTCGTAGTACTCGAGATCGACATCCAGGTAAGGGTGGATCAGCTTGTCTTTGATGAACTGCCAGATGATGCGGGTCATCTCGTCGCCGTCGAGTTCGACGACCTTGCCTTCAACCTTGATCTTGGACATGTGCGCTTCGTGTCCTCCTAGGACGTTTCCTCGGCCCGAATCGACCGCACTTTGTGAGTACGGCTTCTCACTGCTCAGGGATCTGAGCATGGACGTGTTCACACGCGCGGGAACACGTGCCAAACAAGACAAGCGTACTGCTATTCGTCGGCAGCGCAAAGCGCGGGTTTCACTACCGGCCGGTAACTTTGTGCTGGTCAGCGGGGCGCACGGCCCGGCTTCCGGCCCGACGGAGCGAGCCGCTAAACTTGCCGTTCAGGTCATGAGTGCCAGCATCGAGCCCCGGCTTGCTGGTCGGCAACCCTCCGGTCAGGGTGGGGTGCTCCGGGTGAGGACCGGGCCGTTCGGCGCACAGGTCGGGCGGCAAGCCTGTACAGGGAGGTAGTGACCATGAGAGTTGTGATCATGAGCTGTCGCGCGTAGATCCGACCCGACCACCCGCCGCCCGCCCAGAAGGACATGATGACCAACACCGCCACCCCCACCGTCGTCGTCGAGGCGGCAGCGTCTTGACGGCGGGCACCGAACGGCGATACGTCGACCTTCCTCCCGAGGACGGCCGTCTCGGCCTGGTCGACATCGGCGCGCTGTCGCTGGAGAACGGTGAGACGCTCCCGAACGTCACGCTCGCGGTGCAGCGCTGGGGAGCCCTCTCCCCCGCCCGCGACAACGTCGTCCTGGTCGAGCACGCCCTCACCGGGGATTCGCACATCACCGGACCTGCCGGACCGGATCACCCCTCACCCGGGTGGTGGACCGGCATGGTCGGGCCGGGCGCCCCCATCGACACCAACCGCTGGTGCGTCGTGGCGTCCAACGTGCTCGGAGGCTGCCGCGGCAGCACCGGTCCGGGCAGCATCGCACCGGACGGCAAGCCGTGGGGGTCACGCTTCCCGCAGATCACCATCCGCGATCAGGTCGCCGCCGAGGCCGCGCTGCTCGACACGCTCGGCATCGAGACCCTCGCCGCCGTCACCGGCGGATCCATGGGTGGCATGCGCACGCTCGAGTGGATCGTGACCCATCCGGACCGGGTCCGGGCCTCGCTGATCCTCGCCGTGGGCGCCCGCGCCACCGCCGACCAGATCGGCACCCAGACCACGCAGATGGCCGTCATCACCGGCGACCCCGACTGGCAGGGCGGCGACTACTACGGCACCGGACGCCGCCCGGACGCGGGACTGGGCATCGCGCGCCGCATCGCGCACCTGACCTACCGCACCGAGGAAGAACTCGACTCCCGCTACGCGAATTCGCCTCAGGCCGACGAGGATCCGTGGCAGGGCGGACGGTACGCCGTGCAGAGCTACCTCGAACACCAGGCCGACAAGCTGGTGTCGCGGTTCGACCCCGGCACCTACGTCGTCCTCACCGAGGCCATGAACCGCCACGACGTCGGGCGTAAACGGGGCGGAGTCCAGGCTGCGCTCGCCGCTTCCCCGGTTCCGACGATCGTCGCGGGCGTCAGCTCCGATCGGCTGTACCCGCTGCGGCTGCAGCAGGAGATCGCCGACGGGCTGCCCAACTGCGACGGTCTGCGGGTCCTCGAATCGCGGGACGGGCACGACGGATTCCTCACCGAGGCCGACGCCGTCGCCAAGCTCCTGGTCGAACTGATGGACCTGGTCGAACGCGGCTAACCGGTTCCGAGAGGGTCGATCGAGACGGCAAGCGCCACGATCGCCCCTCCCACCAGGAGCATCGCCGCGACATCGAATCGTTTGCCGCGCACGGCCAGCACCCCGACCTGCTCGGGCGCCAGCGCCCACCGCAGCACACCCGCGAGGATCACGGCGCCGCCGAACACGAACGCGCCGCGCCGCCACCGGTCCGCGAGCACCAGCACCACCGCGGCGGCGATGACCACGGTCACCGCCACCAACGGCAGGTTCCGGCGGGCGAACCGCATCCAACGGTCCATCCGAGTCGCCTGATTCCGGATCAGAGGCCGGCGAGCTGCTCGGCCCGCTCCACCACGTTCGTGAGCAGGAAAGCACGGGTCAGCGGACCGACACCACCGGGATTCGGCGAAATGAACCCGGCGACCTCGCGCACATCGTCGGCGACGTCTCCGCGCAGACCGTCCGCGGTGCGGGAGACACCCACGTCGAGCACCGCCGCGCCCGGCTTGACCATGTCCGCGGTGATCAGACCGGGCACACCGGCCGCCGCGACGACGATGTCGGCGCGCTCGACCTCGGCCTTCAGATCCTTGGTCCCGGTGTGGCAGAGCGTCACGGTCGCGTTCTCGCTGCGACGGGTGAGCAGCAGGCCGATGGGACGGCCGACGGTGACGCCACGGCCGACGACGACCACGTGGGCGCCGGCGATCGGAACCTCGTAACGGCGCAGCAGGTGCACGATGCCGCGCGGGGTGCAGGGCAGCGCAGCCTCCTTGCCGAGCACGAGGCGGCCGAGGTTCACCGGGTGCAGGCCGTCGGCGTCCTTGTCCGGGTCGATGCGCTCGAGCGCGGCGTTCTCGTCGAGATGCTTGGGCAGCGGAAGCTGCACGATGTAGCCGGTGCACGCG
>NZ_JADZGH010000214.1:21738-23593 GCF_015865005.1 Rhodococcus sp. CX | reverse complement strand
GCCGATCCGGGATCGTCGCCGACGAGGACGGTGCCGAGGCCGGGCGTGATGCCCTTCGCCTTCAGCGCGGCCACACGGGCCTTCAGGTCCTCGAAAATCTCGTCGCGGGTTGCCTTGCCGTCCAGGATCGTCGCAGTCACGACTGCCATTGTCGCAGGTCCGTGTCCCGGTCCTTCAACGGCGGTCGGGCTCGTCGATGTCGAGGCCGTGAGCGCGGGCGTAACCGATCGCCTGCGACTGCTCGATCCGGGTGTGGTCGAGTTCCGCGCTGCGCCACAATGCGGGACCGATGTGGGCGCCGCGCAGGTCCGCGCCGTCCAGTCGGACCCCCACCGGCCGCGCGCCCAGCAGATCCACCGTCCGCAGCACCGCGTACCGCATGTCGGCGCGGGTCAGGTCGGCGTCCCGGAAGATACAGGTGCTCAGGTCCAGGCCACGCAGGTCGGCGCTGCGCAGACTCGCGCGGGTGAAGTCGACGTCGTCGAGGACGAGATGGCGCATCGGGCATTGTTTGAACACCGATCCCACCAGCGAACAGCGCCGGAAGACGCTGTCCGACAGATCGGTCCGGGTGAACGTGCACGATCGGTAGGTGCTGCGCAGGTGGCTGCTTCCCTTCAGGTCTGCATCGGTGAAATCGCAGTCGATGAAGAACGCGTCCTCGATGATCGAGCCGCGCAGATCCGCGTCCCGGAAGCTTCGTCCCGTGACGCGCGCTCCTCTCCACAGGACCTCGGTGTTGTCGCTGCCCATACCTTCATCGTCCACGCCCTACCGGTTCTGGCAAGGCGACGACGACCCGGGACCTGCGGCTCAGCCACGACCGGCCAGTTCCCGCGCCAGCGGGCTCGGAAACTTCACGGTCACCCGATCGCCGCCCACCCATTCGTCGAGCCGGGCGGCCTCCTGCTCGAGTACGGCTCTCCCTTCCGATCCGATGTCCTCGAGCAGATGCAGGCACACCGCCCTGGAGTCGTTCTGCCACCAGGTGCCGACGATCCGGCCGTCCCACCACGCGGTAGGGCCCGCGTTGCCTGCGGTGTCGAACAGTTGCTGCCGGTACGGCCCGAGGTACCAGTCGCGCTCGAACCACCCCATCGTGGTGGGATCCAGTGCCGGCAGCAGCGCACCCCACGGCTCGACGAGCGGCGCCGCCTCGAGGTCGTCGGGGAGCAGATACCCGGTGCGACCGTCGAGATCTACCTCGACCGCGTTCAGTTCGGCGAGTGCCGCGCGCACGGTTTTCAGGGTCGAACCGAGCCACCACTTGATGTCGGTCTCCGTTCCGGGACCGAAAGCACGCAACCACATTTCGACGAGCGTGCGCAGCCCGTCCGCCTCGTCACACGACTCGATCCCGGAGCCCAGCCACGACTCCGTCGTCGCCCAGTTGTGCCGCGACACCCGCCACGAACCGTTGTTCGAGGCCCGCACCACCTTTCCCGACGCCGACAGCACCGTGAGGACACGCGGCCCGAGCGAAACCTCTCCGCCCCAGGACTTTCCGACGCCATACTCCATCGAGCCCCCGAGCAGCGGAATCTCGGCCCGCAGTTCCGTGGACGTCGCTTCCCGACCGTCCGCCAGCGCGTCGAGCACCCGGCCGCTCACCTCGTCCAGCCAGCGTTCGCCGTCCCGGTGCAGCCCCGACGCCTCGGCATCCTTGATCAGCGTCTACGTAAATCTGATACTTCCTGCCACTGACGTGGCAGGCGGTGAAGATCCACGTTCCTCACGGCTACCCACCACACCATCGTGCGATGTTGCGGGCTCGACCGTGTCCCACACCGACGCTTCGGGTGCAGGACAACTCCTCGACTGTGTCACCCCCTCGGACGGTCTCGGGACCGCAATA
>NZ_JADZGH010000214.1:21370-21728 GCF_015865005.1 Rhodococcus sp. CX | reverse complement strand
CGATGTTGCGGGCTCGACCGTGTCCCACACCGACGCTTCGGGTGCAGGACGAGTCCTCGACTGTGTCACCCCCTTCGGGGGTCTCGAAGCCGTGATGCTGCGGCGGACCCGGCGATGCCGAGGCCTGCGCGGGGTGGGACCGGTCTTGTCCCGGCATTTCCGGACCGGGGCATGCACCGCGGTCCGGATCTCGACGCTCCCACTGCGAGTGCGGACCGCTCTGCTGCGCCCCACCAACGCCCGTGTGGCGAGGTTCACCGCCGCCACATGATCACGATTCCCACCCACCTTGCACGCCTCGCACCATGCCGTGTGATAGCCACCGGGGCGGGTCAGCGGTTCGGTGCAGCCCGGGCAC
>NZ_JADZGH010000214.1:21226-21360 GCF_015865005.1 Rhodococcus sp. CX | reverse complement strand
TTGCACGCCTCGCACCATGCCGTGTGATAGCCACCGGGGCGGGTCAGCGGCTCATCACAGCCCGGGCACAGTGCCGACGATCCCCGCGCGGGCACCGACACCACCACCACACCCTCGCGGGCCGCGGTGTGGGT
>NZ_JADZGH010000214.1:20914-21216 GCF_015865005.1 Rhodococcus sp. CX | reverse complement strand
CGTGCCGACGATCCCCGCGCGGGCACCGACACCACCACCACACCCACCCGGGCCGCGGTGTGGGCCAGGGCGTCGGCGGCCCGACGGCGGGCGGACTGCGCCGCCCGATTGTTGTTGCTCCGGCCGTGCCCGCGAGCCTCCAGGGTGGTCAGGTCCTCCACCGCGATCACCGTCGCCTCCGCGCCGGTCGCATGGTCAGTCACCTGCCGGGCGAAATGAAACGCGAGCTCTCGGTTGATCTTCCCGCGTTTGACACCGATCGCGAGGCGATTGTCCTCGAGGACCGCGATCTTCGCCTCCAG
>NZ_JADZGH010000214.1:20589-20904 GCF_015865005.1 Rhodococcus sp. CX | reverse complement strand
GTCCTCCACCGCGATCACCGTCGCCTCCGCCGCAGCGGCGTAGTCGGCGATCTGGCGGGCGAAATGAAACGCGAGCTCTCGGTTGATCTTCCCGCGTTTGGCACCGATCGCGGTGCGATGGTCCTCGAGGACCGCGATTTTCGCCTCCAGCTCCGCCCGCACCCGGGGCGAGGCGTTCTCGGCGAGCCGGCGCAGCCGGGCGGCCTTGCGGTGCAGGAACTGGCCTTCCTTCTGGAGGCGGGCGAGTGTGATGCCGAGGCCGCGGTCGTCGTAGGTGAAGCCCCGAAAATCCGACACCAACCCATCCGGGCGTTC
>NZ_JADZGH010000214.1:20114-20579 GCF_015865005.1 Rhodococcus sp. CX | reverse complement strand
GGTGCGGTCTCGGCGAGCCGGCGCAGCCGGGCGGCCTTGCGGTGCAGGAATTGGCCTTCTGTCTGGAGGCGGGCGAGTGTGATGCCGAGTCCGCGATCGTCGTAGCTGTAGCCCCGAAAGTCCGACACCAACCCATCCGGGCGTTTCGCGACAATCGCCGCGGCGCCGAGGGTGGCCGGTGACCAATCCACCCCCACCGCGACCGTGCCCGCCGCGAGGTCGCCGGCGGGGACGGCTTCGGTGGCGGCGCACCGCAGCAGCAGACCCCGAGTGTCGAGGGTCAGGGTCGGCAGATGCCACTGTGTGACCGCCCGGCCGTGCAGGTGCGGTGGGAGCGCGGCGGTCAGGCGCACCGACCTCCAGTGCGCCCGCCCGGTCGGGGCGGCGGTGGTGGGCAGTTTCACCGTCAGCACCATGGTGTCGTCGAGGACGGTGAGCTGCGCGAGTTGCTTGTCGGCGGCGGAC
>NZ_JADZGH010000214.1:19749-20104 GCF_015865005.1 Rhodococcus sp. CX | reverse complement strand
TTCACCGTCAGCACCATGGTGTCGCCGGTGACGGTGAGCTGCGCGAGTTGGGTGTCGGCGGCGGAGAGTCGGGCCATCGGACTTACCTGCGGTGGGGTTTGGATGTCGGTGATCCGCAGTGGTGTCACCGCCGAGGCCGTCTCGTCGACCCGACGGGTCCGGGCGAGCAGTTGACGGCGCACGCCCCGCGCGAACCCCGACGGCACATACTCCGCAGCACACTCCGGTGCGGCGATGCGTCCGGTGACGGGATCGAACCGGGCCGACAGCGCCGCGATCGCCGCATCCCGATACGCCAGGGTCCGCAGGGTCGCGGTGGCGTGGGCGGTGACCACCCGCGTCACCCGCGACGGCA
>NZ_JADZGH010000214.1:19544-19739 GCF_015865005.1 Rhodococcus sp. CX | reverse complement strand
ACGGGCGCCGGTCGATCGGTGCGGTGTTGCTCATCCGTTCACCCCCGCCCTGTGTCGTCGTCGATCGGTTCCTGCCGGGAACATCTCGTCGTGCTCGACTGCGGCGTCGACCGTATCGTCGGGCACCGACAGATTCGGTTCGGTCCGCGTCACGACCGGGTCGGGTCTGCGCCGATGCGGTGACCGGCCCTGCGG
>NZ_JADZGH010000214.1:9741-19534 GCF_015865005.1 Rhodococcus sp. CX | reverse complement strand
AGCAGTTCGGTTTCGGCGCCGGTGATCAGGTCGAGCAGCCATGCGATGCGGGTGTCGAGGTCGTCGAGTCCGATCGGCTCGCCGGTGGTGTCGTCGACCGCCGCGTACGGGCGGGTGGTGAACGCGAACGGGCGCCGGTCGATCGGTGCGGTGTTGCTCATCCGTTCACCCCCGCCCCGTGTCGTCGTCGATCGGTTCCCGCCGGGACCATCTCGTCGTGCTCGACTGCGGCGTCGACCGTAGCGTCGGGCACCGACAGATTCGGTTCGGTCCGCGTCCCGACCGGGTCGGGGTGTGTGCCGATGCGGTGACCGACCCTTGCGATGCGTGCCGATCCCGCTCCTCCGGGACACGCAGCAAGGCAACAGGAAGAATCGGAGAGTATGACGGAGTATCAGATTTCTCGTCGACTGTTGTGAGCCTTCGAGAACATTCAGGTCGTGCTGGCCATGACGATGACCGTCCTGGGCTTCGGCGGCGTGTTCGCTGCCATCACCTACATCGCGCCGATGCTCACCGAGGTCGGCAACTTCGCGGAGTCCTCCCTCTCGTGGCTGATGGCCGCCTTCGGGACGGGCATGGTCGTCGGCAACCTCATCGGCGGGCACTTCGCGGACCGCAAGCTCATGCCGATGCTCTACACCGCCCTCGCAGGCCTGGCACTGGTCCTCGGCCTGTTCACCTTCCTGGCCTCCGACAAAGCCGCGTCCGTCGTGGCCGTCTTCCTCATCGGCGCACTCGGTTTCGCCACCGTCCCGCCCCTGCAGAAACATGTCCTGGACCACGCACACGGTGCCCCGACACTGGCCTCGGCCGCCAACATCGGCGCCTTCAACCTCGGCAACGCACTGGCCGCCTGGCTCGGCGGCCTGGTGATCTCCGCCGGTCTCGGCTACACCGCACCCAATGCCGTCGGGGCGATCCTGGCCGCCTCCGCCCTGGTTCCGGCCGTGATCTCGCACCGGCTGCAGCGCCGATCCGCCCGCGTCACCGCGACTCGTGCTCGGGCTGCTCCCGACCTCGGCCGCGCCGCTCACGCCACCGCGGGAGCCGTCCACCCCTGACCCCTGTCACCTCGAAACCCTCACCCAGCGAACATCTTCGAAGGATTCCCTCATGACACCCTCCACGATCCCCACCGTGAAACTGAACAACGACGTCGAGATCCCCCAGCTCGCGCCTTCGACGCGAGCCTCGCCAACCTCGGTCTCGACTATCTGGATCTCTATCTGATCCACTGGCCCACCCCCGCCCGCGGCCTCTACCCGGATTCGTGGCGCGCCCTCGAACGCCTCGCGGAGGAAGGACGCATCCGCGCCGCGGGCGTATCGAACTTCCAGCCGACTCACCTCCAGCGCCTGCTGGACGACAGTGCGCTGACCCCGGCCGTCAATCAGATCGAACTGCACCCCGGTCTGCAGCAGGCCGAATTGCGTGCCTTCCACACCGAGCACGCCATCGCCACCGAGGCATGGAGCCCTCTCGCCCAGGGTGCCGTTCTGGACGATCCTGCCATCGCAGCGATCGCTCGACGCACCGGCAGATCACCCGCTCAGGTGGTCCTGCGCTGGCATCTGCAACTGGGCAACATCGTGATCCCCAAGTCGGTCACTCCGGCCCGCATCCGCCAGAACCTCGACGTCTTCGACTTCCGGCTCAGCGACACGGACATGGCCGCGATCACCGCGACCGACCGCAACCTGCGCACCGGACCCCACCCGGACGAGTTCAACTGACGAACGACCGTCCCGCCGAGCCGGCAGGATTCAGCTCCGCGAGCGTGCCGCCGCGAGCATCCCGCCGGTGATCGCCGCGACGTCGTCCGCGGTGCACACGTACGGCGGCATCGCGTAGATCAGGTTCCGGAACGGCCGCAGCCACACCCCGGCCGCGACCGCGGCGTCGGTGGCGGCGCGCATGTCGACGGGTTCGGCGAGTTCGAGCACGCCGATCCCGCCGAGCACCCGCACATCGGTCACCCCGGGCAGTTCCCGGGCCGGCTCGAGTCCGCTCGCGAGGCCGGCGTTCAGGGCCGCGATCTCCGATCGCCAGTCGCGCGAGAGCAGCAATTCGACCGCCGCGACCGCGACCGCGCACGCCAGCGGGTTGCCCATGAACGTCGGCCCGTGCATGACCCCGCCGCCTTCCCCGGCGCTGATCACCTCGGCGATCCCGGAGGTGCACAAGACCGCCGCCAGGGTGACGTACCCGCCGGTGAGGGCCTTGCCGACGCACATGATGTCGGGGCTGATCCCGGCGTGGCCGGCGGCGAACAGCTCACCCGTGCGACCGAATCCGGTGGCGATCTCGTCGAGGATCAGCAGCAGTCCGTGTTCGTCGCACATGCGGCGCAGCTCGCGCAGATAGGCCGGATCGTGAAAGCGCATGCCGCCGGCGCCCTGCACCACCGGTTCGACGATCACCGCGGCCAGTTCGTCGGTGTGCTCGTTCAGGATCTTCTCGAACTCGGCGACGTAGGCCGGATCGAAGTCGCGCGGCGGTGCGGGGGCGAACACCTGCCGGGCAAGCACGTCGGTCCACATCGAGTGCATGCCACCCTCGGGGTCGCACACGCTCATCGGAGCGAACGTGTCGCCGTGATAGCCGCCGCGCCACGTCATCAACCGGTGACGTCCCGGGCGCCCGAGCGCGCGCTGGTACTGCAACGCGAGCTTGATCGCGACCTCCACCGACACCGACCCGGAGTCGGCGAGGAAGACCTTGTCGAGCCCGTCGGGGGTGATCTGCACCAGCAGTTCGGCCAGGCGCGCGGCGGGCGCGTGGGTGAGTCCGCCGAACATCACGTGGCTCATCCGTCCGAGCTGCTCGGTGACGGCCGCGTCGAGCACCGGATGCCGGTAGCCGTGCACCGCGGCCCACCACGAGCTCATACCGTCGACGAGCTCCCGCCCGTCCGCGAGAACGAGCCGGGTGCCGTGCGCGTGGTCGACGACGAGGGGCTCGGTAGAGGCCGGGAACGCCCCGTACGGGTGCCACAGGTGTGCGGCGTCGAGTTCCGCGATGCGGGCTGCGGGCAGAGACGGCGAATTCACGGCCCCGACTGTAGGCGGTTTCATGCCCGTACGAAGCAGCGCATAGGGTGGCTGCCCGTACCTGTGTGCTTTCGTCACAGCAACAGCTCGGTGCCCGCCTCCGAGTCGGACCGGCCCGGAAGGGAGCTCGATGCCCGTCACGACGTTCACACCACGGCTGCGGTCGGCCGACGGCGGTGCCGTCATGTCGGCTCAGCGCGACCGTGCCGTCGCGTCGGTCCGGCGCGCCGATCTCGACGGCCTCCGTGGCCTCGCGATCGCTCTGGTCGTGGTGTTCCACGTGTGGTTCGGGCGGGTGTCCGGTGGTGTGGACGTGTTCCTCGCGCTGTCCGGTTTCTTCTTCGTCGGGTCGCTGCTGCGTGTTACCGAGTCGGCCGCGCCGCTCGATCCGCGGCCGGTGCTGCGCCGGGTGGGCCGGCGGTTGCTGGCACCGTTGGTGCTGGTCCTGACCGCGGTCGCGGTGGCCCAGGTCGTCCTCACCCCGCCGACCGGGTGGTTCTCGGCGGCGGAACAGCTGTTCGCGTCGCTGACCTTCCTGCAGAACTGGCATCTGGCGCGCACCGCGAGCGACTATCTGGCGGCCGATCCGTCCGTGAGCCCGCTGCAGCATCTGTGGTCGATCGCGGTGCAGGGGCAGTTCTACCTCGCCGCCGTGATGGTGGTGTTCGGCCTGGCGTGGGTCCTGCGGCGCCGCGGCCTGCCCACGCGGATGCCGCTCACGATGCTCCTCGCCATGGTCACGGCCGCCTCGTTCGGCTACGCCGCGTTCTCGGGCGCGGAGCGAACCTGGCTGTACTACGACAGCGCCGCGCGCCTGTGGGAGCTGACGCTCGGCGGGCTGCTCGTGTGCCTGCTGCCGTGGCTGCGGGTTCCGCGGTGGGCCGCGGCGACGCTCGCGGTGCTCGCGCTGGTCGTGTTCCTCGGCTGCGGCGCGGTACTCGACGGCCGCGCACAGTTCCCGGGACCGTGGGCGCTGGTGCCGGTCGGGGCGGCGCTGCTGCTGGTCGTGACCGGCGCGACCGGATCGACCGCGGTGTCGCGTCTGCTGGCGTCCGCGCCGCTGGTGCGGCTCGGTTCGATCGCCTACGCGCTGTACCTGTGGCACTGGCCGGTGCTGATCACGTACCTGATCGTGCGGGACCGGCTCACCGTCGGAGTGCTCGGCGGTGTCGGGGTGATCGCCGTGTCGCTGGTGCTGGCCGAGGCCACCACCCGGCTGGTGGAGGACCCGATCCGAAAGGGCGTCCCGTCGCGCGGACGTACCTCGCTCGTCGCGGCTCTGACGAGCGTCGGCGTGGCACTGGCCGCCGTCTCCGTGGGATGGGTCCAGTACGTCGACCGTTCCGCCCGGCAGATCGCCGAGCTGCCGAATCTGTCCACCGATGTGTATCCCGGTGCCGCCGTGTTCGACCTGCTCACCGATCCGGTGAGCGCACCGGTGAAACCCCCGCTGACGATCGCCGATCGCGACCTTCCTGCCACCACGCTCGAGGAGTGCATCGCCGTGAACGGACAGCAGGAGCCGCTGTCCTGCACCTACGGGGATCCGACGGCGAGCCGCCGGATCGCACTGACCGGCGGCTCGCATTCCGAGCACTGGCTGCCCGCGCTGGATCTGCTCGGCGTCGAGCATCACTTCCGCGTCGACACGTACGTCAAGGTGGGGTGCCCGCTCTCGGCTCCGACGACTCCGCCGGCCGAGGACTCGGCGACCTTCGACTGCGACACATGGTCGACGAGTGTGCTGGCCGAACTGGCCGCGAATCCGCCGGACTACGTGTTCACGACGTCGACCCGTCCCCGCGAGGCAGGCGAGGGTCCGGGCGACTACACCCCCGACCGGTACGTGACGCTGTGGGAGACGCTGACCTCGTACGGCATCCCGGTCCTGGCGATCCGGGACACCCCGTGGCTGAAGGACGACGGCATCCCCTATCGCGCCTCGGACTGTCTCGCCCACGGTGGCGACGCGTACGCGTGCGGAATCGCGCGGTCCGATGCACTCGACATCGTCGATCCCGCCCAGGCCGCGGCCGCGCACCTGCCGACGGTCCATCCGCTGGATCTGTCCGACGTGGTGTGCCGCCCGGAACGGTGCCTCGCGGTGGAGGGCAACGTCCTGATCTACCGCGATCGCGACCACCTCACCGCCTCGTACGTGCGCACCCTGGCGCCCGAACTGGGCCGCCGGATGCGCACGGTCACCGGTTGGTGGTGACCTGTCGCGCTCGCCGGGATAGTGGGGGCCGTTCCGATTAGGGTGAGCGAGTATGGACCCCAGCGAAGCGACCGCGCCCGGTGACTCCTCCGAGGAGGAACTGCTGGTCTGGCCGGGCACCCCGTATCCGCTCGGCGCCACCTACGACGGCGCCGGCACGAACTTCGCGGTGTTCTCCGAGGTCGCCGAGAAGGTGGAGTTGTGTCTGATCGCCCGCGACAACACCGAGACCCGCATCCCGCTGGAGGAGGTCGACGGGTACGTGTGGCACGCGTACCTGCCGATGGTGTCCCCCGGGCAGCGCTACGGCTACCGCGTCCACGGACCGTACGACCCGGCGCAGGGGCTGCGCTGCGATCCGAGCAAGCTGCTGCTCGATCCGTACGGCAAGGCGTTCGACGGCGCATTCGACGGCGACCCCTCGCTGTACTCGTATGCGGTCGCGGTGCCGGAGGCCGACGACAGCGCAGCCGTAGCCGGGGACGACGAATCCGGGGCCGGCGAGGACGCAGCCGCCGAGGACACCGCGCTCGAAGCCGAGGGTTCGGAGCCCGCCGACGAGGACCCACCCGCCGAGGACGCGACGGGCGACGAACAGTCCGGTGACGCCGACGGTTTTCCGCAACTCGATTCGCTCGGGCACACCATGACCACGGTGGTCATCAACCCGTTCTTCGACTGGGCCACCGACCGCCCGCCGCGCCGGCCCTATCACGAGACGATCATCTACGAGGCCCACGTCAAGGGCATGACGGCGACACACCCCGGGATCCCGGAACAGCTGCGCGGAACCTATGCGGGACTGGCACATCCGGTGATCATCGACCATCTGCGCGATCTCGGGGTGACCGCGATCGAGTTGATGCCGGTGCACCAGTTCATGCACGACCAGGTACTGCTCGACCAGGGCCTGCGAAACTACTGGGGTTACAACACGTTCGGGTTCCTCGCCCCGCACACCGAATACTCGTCGTCTACGAAACCCAGCGCTGTCGTCGCGGAGTTCAAGGCGATGGTGCGCGCCTTCCACGAGGCGGACATCGAGGTGATCCTCGACGTCGTCTACAACCACACCGCCGAAGGCAACCATCTCGGGCCGACCATCAGTTTCCGCGGCATCGACAACGCCGCCTACTACCGGCTCGTCGACGACGACAAGGCCCACTACATGGACTACACGGGCACCGGCAACAGCCTCAACGCCCGTCACCCGCACACCCTGCAGTTGATCATGGATTCGCTGCGGTACTGGGTGCTCGAAATGCACGTCGACGGATTCCGGTTCGACCTGGCGTCGACGCTGGCCCGCGAACTGCACGACGTGGACCGGCTGTCGGCCTTCTTCGATCTGGTGCAGCAGGACCCGGTCGTCTCGCAGGTCAAGCTCATCGCCGAGCCGTGGGACGTCGGCGAAGGCGGCTATCAGGTGGGCAATTTCCCCGGGCTGTGGACGGAATGGAACGGCAAGTTCCGCGACACGGTCCGTGACTACTGGCGTGGTGAACCCGCGACCCTCGGCGAGTTCGCGTCCCGCCTCACCGGGTCGTCGGATCTGTACGAGGCGACGGGCCGGCGTCCCGGCGCGTCGATCAACTTCGTGACCGCACACGACGGGTTCACGCTCGCGGATCTGGTGTCCTACAACGAGAAACACAACGAGGCCAACGGCGAGGACAATCGCGACGGCGAATCGCACAACCGGTCGTGGAACTGCGGCGCCGAAGGACCCACCGACGATCCGGAGATCCTGGCGTTGCGGGCGCGGCAGCGACGCAACATCATGGCGACGCTGATGCTGTCGCAGGGCACCCCGATGCTCGCCCACGGCGACGAGATCGGACGGTCGCAGCGCGGCAACAACAATGTCTACTGCCAGGACAACGAACTTTCGTGGATGGATTGGTCACCCGAGAGCGTGGACACCGACATGCTCGCCTTCACCCGCAACGTGATCCGGTTGCGCCGCGATCATCCGGTGTTCCGGCGGCGCCGGTTCTTCGAGGGCCGGCCGATCCGCAGCGGCGACCAGTCCCGCGACATCGCGTGGCGCACGCCGGGCGGCGACGAGATGACGCCCGAGGACTGGGACAGCGGATTCGGCAAGTCCCTCGCGGTGTTCCTCAACGGTGACGGTATCCCCGAGCCGGATCAGCGCGGGCAGCGCGTCGTCGACGACACGTTCCTGTTGTGTTTCAACGCCCATCACGAGCCGATCGACTTCGTCACCTCGGGCGGATCCGACGACCCCGACTGGACGGTGGCACTGGACACGGACAGCCCCGACGGTCTGCGGGACCTGACGGTCGCCGCCGGCGAGTCGGTGCAGGTGCAGGGTCGGTCGTTGCTGGTGCTGCGGCGTCCGCGCAGCCAGGACTGACGGTGCTCCGCGCCTCGTGCGTGGTTTCGGTAGCGGCAGCTGCCGAAACCACGCACGAGGCAGCGGGCCGTCGGTGGGTTCCTATTCCTCGGAATCGATGACGGACCTGAGGGTCGCGAGGTCCTCGGGGGTCGTTCCCTCCGGCCGCAGGACGGCGTTCCACCCGTCGACGTACTCGGTCGTGTACTTGTGGCCGTGCCCGCCGGGAACCCCGGTCGAGAACGGTAGATCCGCGGTGACCTGCCAGAATGTGACGAACGGCATCCAGACCATGTCCTCGAGCACGTCCGTGCCCGGGGCCTCACCGATCCAGTCCGGCTCGTTCAGGATCAGGTGCGGACTCCACCACACGATCGGGTCCGACGGGTGCATCAGGTACAGGACCCTGTTGCCGTCCCACGGCTGGCCCGCGGGCGGGATCCCGGCCTCGGCGTCGTTCGTGAACCGCACCGTGCGCCCGTTCTTGTAGATCGGTTCGACCTCCGGGCTGCCCGGCTCGCGATTATCGCTGAAGTCACGGAACAGAGTGTTGAAGTTGGGCGGGCCGGCGAACAACGTACCCGCCGTGCGGTTGCTCAGGTCGCGTTCCCCGCTGAAGGCGGTTTCCCCACCGAACGAGCCGAGGCTTTCCCCCGCAACGAACAGCCGGGGACGGCTGTCCGGCGGCAGTTTCAGCCACTCCTCGTAGACCGCGTCGAACAGGTCCCGGCCGGCTTCACGAGCCTTCGACTGGTCGACCAGATAGGAGATCCACGAGGGCAGGTACGAGTACTGGATCGCCACGGTTGCCGCATCGCCGCCGGTGAGATATTCGAACGAGTCGACCAGGGCCGGGTCCACCCAGCCGCTGCCGGTCGTGGTCACCACGAGCAGATCGGCGCGCTCGAAGCCGCCGGCGCGGGTCAGGTCCTCGACGGCCAGTGCCGCGCGGGCCTCGGTGTCGTCGGCGGATGCGAGCCCGGCGTAGATCCTGATCGGCTCCTCGGCGGGCCCGCCCGCGAACCCGCCGATCTCGTCCACGGACGGGCCGTCTCCGATGAAGGCGCGCCCCTGGTAGCCCAGCGTGTCCCACGGCACCACAGACTCCGGGCCGCCCGATCGCAGACCGGTCGCGGGCTGCTGTACCCCCTCCGGCGTCTGCGTATCCCTAAGCGAGAAAGCCGAATTGGCGACGTTGACGAAACCGCTGAGCAACACCCCCGAGACGACCAGGTAGACCAGTGCGGCCACCAGCACCCAGCCGACCGCGGACGCCGCGCTGCGGCCGATCCAGCGATCGAGCAGCGTCGCGATCCAGCGGTAGATACCTCGGATGCCACGGCCCATGGCCACCAGAAGGGCGAAGACCACCACCGCGATCACGGGTGAGAGAACAGCGAGCGGAATGTTGTAGTCGGTGACCCCCATCAACTCCCGAATCCGGTGCTGCCAGTACTGCCCGAATCCGAATGCGACGGCGAACAGCACCACCGCGGTGACGGCGAACACCAACCACGCACGCCGGCTCGGACGCCGCGGGCCCCGGTCGGCGAACGCACGCCACACCCAGGCCGCGAGCACACCGAGCCCGTACCCGATCGCCGCGGTGATCCCGCAGACCAAGCCCTGCAGGAGCCCTCCGCGCGGGAGCAGGGACGGGGTGAACGACAGGCACGCGAATACGAGCGCGCCCCAGCATCCGGGAAGGGTGACGTACAGCAACTTGCGGCGCGACCCTATGGGAGCCGGCTCTCGGTCGTCGACCTCGGTTCCGGACCTGCCTGCCTCGGCGTGCCCGGCATCGGCCGGGATCTTCTGCTCCATGGCGACCTCCGCCTACAGGATCCCCCGCAGCGAACCGTCGCGCCGGTGTTTCCCGGCCGCATCTGTCGGGGATCTTCGATAGGTTTCCCCGCATGGCGACACCCCGCGATCTCGATGTGCTCGTGCTCGGTCCCGAAAACCCCCGGGTCATCGTGCTTTTCGGGTCGGGCTCCGGCGGGGATCCGGCCCGGTACCGGACCGTGCTCATCGCGCTGTCGGACGCCGGTTACCGGGTGCTCGCACCGCACCACACGCGGTTCGTCCCCGACACCGCGACATCCGACGAGTTCGTCGAACGCCCCCGCGGGCTGAAGGACGCGCTGGCGCGGTACGGCGGGAACG
>NZ_JADZGH010000214.1:0-9638 GCF_015865005.1 Rhodococcus sp. CX | reverse complement strand
GATCACCCCGCCCGCCACGATCGAGATCCTGCGCCACAGCCGCGGGCAGGTCGACGCACAGGTGCTGCCCCGGGTCGGGCACTTCGATTTCATGGACGCAGTGCCGCCGGGTGTCGAACCGGATCCGGCGCTGGATCGGGCCGCGTTCTTGCGGGATCTGGGCGAGAGCACCGTCGCGACGCTTTCGCCCTGACCCGGTGACCGCCTGGCTGTCCCTAGCGCAGGAGACGATGCAACTCCACACCACCCAGCACACCGTCCTCGATCGTCGCGGTCATGTACGTGCAATACGGCTGCCGACGCCGATCCGTCGGCGAGCCCGGATTGAGCAGGCGCAAACCACCGGGGGCCGTGGTGTCCCACGGAATATGGGAATGGCCGAACACCAGTACATCCGTGTCCGGATAGGCCGCCGCCATGCGCTTCTCCCTGCCCGCCGAGGGCCCGGTCTCGTGCACCACAGCGAGCCGAACACCGTCGAGCGTCACCCGAGCGATCTCCGGAAGCCGTTCCCGCAAGGCAGGCCCGTCGTTGTTGCCCCAGCACGCGACGAGTCGTGCGGCGCGTTCCTCCAGAGCGCTCAACAATCCGATCTCGATCCAGTCACCGGCGTGGACGACGACGTCGGCGCGGTCCACCTCGTTCCACACCTCGTCGGGCAACCGGCGCGCACGGGCAGGGACGTGGGTGTCGGCCAGTAGCAACAACCTCATGGGCCCAGTGTGCCGCTCCCGCCCTGGGGTACACCCCGAACATGACCGTTCCAGCACACGACAGACTCGCCGTCATCACGGGCGCGGACTCCGGCATAGGCAAGGCCACCGCCGAACTGCTCGCCTCCGAGGGATTCGACGTCGGCATCACGTTCCATACCGACGAGGCCGGCGCCGACGACACCCGTGCCGCCGTCGAGCAACGCGGAAGACGGTGCTTCGTCACCCGCCAGGACCTGACGAGCCCGGACACCGCCGATGCGATCGACGACCTCGCACGGCAACTCGGTGGGCTCGGCGTACTGGTGAACAATGCCGGCACCGGACATCGCGACGGAGTCCTCGACCTGTCCTACGACCGGTGGCGGGAAATGCTTGCCACCGACCTCGACGGACCGTTCCTGTGCGCACAACGAGCAGCACGGCACATGGTCGACGCCGGCCGGGGAGGACGGATCATCAACATCACGAGCGTCCACGAACACGTACCGCGTTTCGGTGCGTCCGCGTACTGTACGGCCAAGGCGGGACTGGGGATGCTGACCCGTTGTCTCGCACTCGAACTCGCGCGGCACGGCATCACCGTCAAATCGGTCGCTCCGGGTGAGATCGCCACCCCGATGACCGGCATGGACGAATCCGAGGCCTTCCACGAGGATCGTCCGGGCAACCCGACCGGCCGCCCCGGTCACGTCAACGAGGTCGCGTCCGTCGTCGCGTTTCTGGCGTCGCCGCGCGCGTCGTATCTGACCGGCCGTTCGATTCCGGTCGACGGTGGTCTGATGCTCATGGCCGCGCACGGACACGACATGAACGACGGCAGTTGGCGCGAACTCTGACTAGCTCTCGGCCCGACCCCGCGCCCACGCGGCCCACAGGGTGGCGTAGCGACCGCCGCTGCGGAGAAGCGCGTCGTGCGAGCCCTGCTCGACGATTGCGCCGCGGTCCATCAGCACGATCCGATCGGCGGTGGCGGCCTGGCTGAGCCGGTGCGCGACGATCAGCGCCGAACGCCCCTCGAGCGCCGCCTCGGCGGACGCCTCGAGCAGGCTCGCGCCGGCACTGCCGGCATCGGCGGTGGCCTCGTCGAGGATCACCAGCGCCGGATCGAGCAGCACCAGCCGTGCCAGCGCGACCTGCTGGACCTGCATCGGCGACAGGTCGTGTCCGCCGTCACCAACGATCGTCTCGAGCCCGTCGGGTAGCAGTTCCACCCACTCCCACGCGTGGATCCGGCGCAGGGCGTCGCGGATCTGCTCGTCGGTGGCGTCCGGTGCGGCCATCCGCAGGTCGTCGGCGAGCGAACCCGCGAACACGTGCGTTTCCTGCGTCACCAGCGCGACGCGGCGTGCACGCTCCGATTCGTCGAGTTCCGCGAGGTCGGCACCACCGAAGCGCACCGCCCCGCGCACGGGCCGGTGGATGCCGGCGAGAACCGCCGCGAGGGTGGTCTTGCCCGCGCCGGACGCACCGACCAGCGCGACGTGCTCACCGTCCGCGATCGTCAGCGACACCCCGTCGAGCACCGGGTCCTTCCCCGGGTACGCGAACGTGATGTCCTGCGCTTCGAGCGCCCGGCCCTGCGGCACCGGCGTCGACGCGGCCGCGGTCCGATCGGATCCGAAGCGTTCACCTTCGACGGTCACTCCGACGATGCGCACCAGCGACGCCGCCGCGGACTGCAGGTCGTCGGTCACCATCAGCAGTTCACCGATCGGCCCGAACAGCCGCAGGAAGAACAGCATCGCCGCGGTCGCGGCGCCGACGGTGAGCCCCTCGTTCCCGACGAGCATGTAGCCGACGACGAGAATGGTTGCCATACCGACGAATTCGGCGAGATTGATGCCCGCGAAGAAGCGGTTCTGCACGACGCGGGCGCGCAGCGTCCAGCGCACGACCCCCCACGAGCGTCCCTCGATCTCGGTGAGCAGCCGTCCGGTCAGGCCGAACGCGCGTGCCGAGTCGAGGCCGCGGATCGCGCCGAGCACCTCGTGTGCGCGTTTCGCCATCGCAGCACGCTCCCCCGTGTAGACCGGCGGTGCCTCCCGCACGTACCGCCGCACCGTGAAGATGTGCACCGGCAGCACGACCACGACGACGGCGAGAAACCGCCAGTCCAACGCGGCGAGTCCGACGACGGTCGCGGCGATGGTGAACACCGATGTCGAGATCGCCGGAACACCCTGGGAGATGGCGGTGCTCACGACCTCGACGTCGTCGGTGGCACGCGACACCAGGTCTCCGCTGCCCGCAGCCTCGACCCGCGAGAGCGGCAGCCGCAGCGCCGAGGCCAGCATGCGTTCGCGCAACCGGGCGAGGACCGTCTCGAACAACTGGGCCGAGGCGGCGACACCGGCGCCGGTGAGCCCGGCACCCGCGACGGTGGCGACGACCATGAGAATCGCGAGCCGCCACACATCGCCGGCGTCGCCGCCGTCGATGGCGATGTCGACGATCCGGCCGAGCGCCCACGGCATCACCAGCCCGAGCGCAGCGGCCGCGACCAGCAGCGCGACGACGCCGATCAGGCGTGCGCGGCTGCCGGACAGGGCGGCGAAGAAGTGCGCGGCGGTGGTGCGGGCGTCGGCGATGGGGAGCGGACCGGCCGGTGCGGTCTCGTGGATCGCGGTGCTGGTCATCGGTGGGCCTCCACGGGCGTACCGGCCGGGACGGCCGAGGACAGTGCGGGTGCGTCGTCGGCGGCTCCGCGGTGGACCAGTCGTCCCTCGGCGAGGACGATCACCTCGTCCGCTGCGGCGAGATGCGCCGGGGCGTCGGTGAACACCAGGGTCAGTCCGTCGGCGCGGGCCTGCCCCAGCCGCTCGGCGACATTCGATTCCGTGACGGAGTCGACCGCCGTGGTGGGGTCGACCAGCACGAGCACCGAGGAGTCCGCGGCGATCGCCCGGGCCAGTGCGACGCGCTGCCGCTGACCACCGGACAGCAACCGGCCCGCCTCCCCCACCGGGGTGTCGAGGCCGTCGGGGAGCACCTCGACGACGTCGTCACAAGCGGCGGCGAACACGGCACGGGTGATGCGGGTGTCGCGATCCGCGGCCTCCGGATCGACGGCGGCGGCGATGTTGTCGAGCACGGATCCCTCGAAGAGAGCCGCGTGGTGCGGGGCGACGCGCACGGTGGCGATCGCGGTGTCCTCGTCGAGATCGAACAGGTCGGTCTCGCCGATCCGGACGGCGCCTTTCTCGGGCGTGGCCGACCGGGACAGCACCTCGACGAGCGAGGCGGTCGTCGGAGCGTCGGCCACCACCGCGACGAGTCCGGTCGCGGGCAGTTCGAGATCGAGGTCCCGGACCGGTCCGTGGGCGAGGCCGTCGAAACGGAGCTGGCCGGCGGTCGCGGCGGCGGTACCGATCGAGGTCGCGGGCGGTGCCTGCAGCACGGTGAGGACGCGGAGTGCGGAGGCGAGCGCGCCGGCCCACACGGCACCGGCGTTGGTGCCGAGGGCGCTGAGAGGCCCCATCACGAACTGGGTCAGGCCGACGACGGTGATCAGCTGACCGACGGTCAGGCCGCCGCTGACCGCCATCAGACCGGCGGCGACACCGATGGTAACGACGAACAGACCCGACACCGATTCCATGGCGGCGAGGTAGGCACCCTCGGAACGGGAGGCGGCGAGCACTCCGCGCAGGGCGCGCCGGCTCGCCTCGAAGTAGCGGTGGGCGGCGACCTCCTCGGCGCCGATGCCCTTGACCACCCGAAAGCCGGTGACGAGATCGGTGGCGGTGCCGGCCGCTTCGCCGGCCATCTCCTGCTGGTGCTCGCTGCGCGCCCGCAGCGGGCCACCGGCCTTGTCGAGGATCCACAGGATCGTGGGGGCACCCACCAGGACCGCGACACCGAGCGGCCCCGAGATGGTCAGCAGCACGATGCCGGTGAACACGACCGCGGCGATCTGTCCGATCGGGTACACGCCGATCGCGCAGGCCATCGCAAGGCGCTGCACGTCCGAGGTCGCGATCGACAGGGACACACCGGGAAGTCGTGCGGGCCCGGCCATTCCGCGCGGGTCGAGGATCCGGTCGGTGACCCGGGTGCGCAGCTGGTGCTGCACCGCCTGCATACCGAGCAGCCCGAGCCGGGATCCGAAGCGGAAGGAGAACGAGAGCATCGCGAACACCGCGCCGAGCACCACCAGCCACAGCAGCAGCTGGGTGCCGTCGTGGGTGGCGATGGCCCTGTCGATCGCCATACCCATGACGACCGGGACCAGTGCCTCGCCGATCTGGTGGCCGATCATCAGCACCGCGGCGGGCACGGTCATCCGTCGTGCCGCGAAGATCGTGCGGACCGCGAGTCGGCGGGCGGTGGTGGCGTCGTCGACGCGGATCGGCGGGGTCGCCACCGGTCGGTCGCTACTGAACGTCAGCGGGCGCAGCTTCATGGCTCCTCGGGGGGGTTGTGGCACCTGGCGGTTCCGGTCAGGCGTCGTCGCCCTCGTCGTCGTGGTGGTCGAGATTGACGACTCCGCGCTTCCAGTAGCCGTCGATGTCGACCCGTTCCTTCGGCAGACCCAGCTCGCGGCGGAAGTACCGGCGGATCGGCTTGAGTGAGGTGGCTTCGCCTGCGGCCCACACGAAGTAGGGGTCGGCGGGAAGCTCGACAGCGCGGATCGCCTCGATGAGCAGTTCGGTGCTGCCGGGTGCAGCGCTGCCGCGGTGCAGGTAGGTCAGCCGCGTTTCGGCGGACCGCTCCAAGTCGAGTTCGTCGCTCGCGTCGCGGACCTCGACGAAGGCCTGGATCCGGGCGGTCGCGGGGAGTTCCTCGAGCCAGCGGGCGAGCGCAGGCAGGGCCGTCTCGTCCGCGGCGAGGATGTAGGCGGGGTATCCGGTGGGGACCAGGATCGACCCGCGGGGGCCGAGCACGCCGAGGGGTGCTCCGGCTTCGGCGGTCGCGGCCCAGCGGCCCCCGGTGCCGTGCTCGTGCAGCACGAAGTCGAGGGTGAGTTCACCGGCCTCGGGATCGAACGCGCGAACCGTGTAGTCGCGGAACTCGAGACGCCGGCCGTCGGGTTCGATCCACTTGCCGTCGCCTTCGATCTCGGGCATCGCGACGTCGCCGGTTTCGTCGGGGAAGAACAGCTTCACATGGTCGGTGGGCCGCCCGGTGCCGTGCGGGAAGCCGGCGATCTCCGGACCGCCGACGACGATGCGCCGCATCCGCGGGGTCAGGTCGACCGTGCGCAGAACCGTCAGCCGACGGGGCACGAGATCGTGCATCACGATCTTCTCGGTCAGGTCGTCGAGGCTCTCCGCCGCGGTCATCCGGGTGCTCCGTTCTTCGAGGGGTGGGGTGGGCGAGGCGCCGCCGGACGCGTACGTGCCGTCGCCCGGGATATGGGGCGACGGCACGAAACTACGTCACGGCTGAGCGTCGGCTCCCTTGTCGACAGCAGCCGAGAACTGCGGGCCGTACTCCTCGATGACCCACTTCAGGCTGATCGGGGACGGGAACGCAGCGGCGCGGGGGGTGCCGTCCTCGCTCGGGGTGATCACGACGGATCCGCGCTGGACGACCGGGAGTGCGGTCCACACCGGGTTGGTGTCGAACACCGAGGTGTCGGCGGTGTTCGGCACGACCCACAGCATGTCGGCGTCGAGCTTGGACGCCTCCTCCCAGCTGATCTGGCCCTTGCCCCAGTTGCAGTCGACGGTCTGCGCGTAGTCGCTGAGCGTCATGCCGAGCGAGGTGAGCACGCGGGCCATGTTGTCGTCGTTGGAACACAGGACCCACAGGCCCTCCGCGGACGGGGACACGACCGCGTTGAAGGTCTTGCCCTCGAGTTGCGGGTTCTGCGACTTGACCTGGGCGACAGCGGCTTCCGTCTCGGCGATGGCCTCGTCGGCCTCGGCGGTGCGTCCGACGGCCTCACCGATGCGGCGGGTGCTGTCCTGCCACGAGTCGGAGTTGGCTTCCTCGGTGTAGTGGACGACCGGCGCGATGGCGCTGAGCTTGGCGTAGACGTCCTCGTCCAGCCCGTAGAACGTGGTCGCGACCAGCAGATCGGGGTCGAGGGCGGCGATCGCCTCGAAGTTGACCTCGTCGTTGTCGTCGGTCACCGCGATGGCTTCGATGTCGGCCGGGAAGTGTCCCTGCTCCCACGGGTAGCCGGCGGGCACGTCGAGACCCGGATCCGGATACGCGATCGTGTCGACACCGATCGACGCCAGGATGTCGGCGTCGGTCTCGGACAGCGCCAGCACCCGCTCGGGCTGCTCCTCGATGACCGCGTCACCGAAGGCGCCGTCGATCGTCACCGTGGTCCAGTCCGAGTCACCGCTGCCGGAGGCCGTGTCGTCGGAGTTGCTCGAACATGCCACGGGCAGCGTCACCACTGCGGCGAGCGCCATCAGCCGCGCGGCCAGGCCTCGGGAAGCACTGATCTTCATTCGTCACTCTCAGGTCAGGTTAGGTTAGGGTCAGTTAAGGAACGCCTCACAGTAGCAGCAGTGGGCGATCCGTCTCAATCGCTACAGTTGCCGGGTTGAATCACAAGCCCGACAAGCCGAATCACTCGAGATAGCCCGCGCGGCCGGCGAAGAAATCCTTTGCGTCGACCTCGGTTCCGTCGTCCAGACGCAGGCGCTCGAGTACCAGTGCGGGGTTCCCACCGTTCCACGCGTCCGGGCCGCACACGACCGCGATGCCGTTGCCCTCGGGGACCGTGACACGGCCGGGCGTGCCGCCGAAGAGCCGCGGCGAGACCGAGGCCTTCAGGACACGCAGGCGCTCGCCCTTGTAGTAGGTGAACGCGTTCGGATACGGATCCGCCTGCGCCCGCACCAGGCGCTCGATGGCGTCGGCCGGCCACCGGAAGTCGATGTGGCTGTCGCGCTCGGACCGCTTGTGGAAGTAGGTCGCCTGCGCGGGATCCTGCGCGGTGAAGTCGGTGCGCCCGGATTCGAGCAGATCCAGCGCGTGCAGGAGCACCGGCTCGATGAGATCGACCGTCGCGTGGAACAGATCCGTGGTGGTGTCCTGCGGACCGACCGCGACGGCCTGCTGCGCGACGATCGGGCCGCCGTCGAGGGAATCGTCCATCAGGTGCGCGGTGACACCGACGTGGGACTCACCGTTGATGAGCGCCCAGATGAGCGGCGAGAAGCCCGCGTACTTCGGCAGCAGCGAATCGTGCACGTTGAGCGTGCCGAACCGGGGCGCCTGGTAGATCTCCCGCGGCAGCCAGGTGCGCCAATTGTTCGCGATGATCAGATCGGCGTCGGCGTCGCGCACCGCCTGGATCAGCGCGTCGTCGGGACGCTTGCCGACGAACACCGGGATGCCGTTCTCCCGGGCCAGATCCTCGACGGAGTCGGACCACATCTGCTCGTACGGATGGTCGCTCGGCGGGTGCGTCACCGACAGCACCACCTCGTGCTTGGAGCCGAGCAGCGCCGACAGCGTCCGATGGCCCCAGGTCTGGTAGCCGAAGGTGATCACTCGCATGGTTTTTCGCTTCTCCTCTGGTTGCGGCCGACGCGTGTCGGCTCGATTCGTACGGCCCGGGTCGCCGGGCCGGATGGGTCAGTCGACGGCGAGCGGCAGTCCCGTGTGGTCCGCCCACCAGCGCTGCCAGCGGTCCAGAGCCGGACCGGTGTTCAGGTGTTCGTGGTCGATGTCGACGGCGAGCATCTCGACCGGTCCGGCGAAGTACTCCGACCACCGCTCGCATCCGCCGCCGCCCTCGGCGGCGTGTTCGGCGCCGATGACGACATGCCCGCGGGCACGCACGAGCCCGTGGGTGGGTTCGGTACCCATCAACCGCAGGCAGCGGTCGAACGAGTCCATGAGCGCCGCCGCGTCCCGGTCACCGAGCACCGACAGCGGACCTGCGCAGGCGCGGTTGCGGGCCTGGACCGAGGCACGGGTCTCCCCCGCGATCTCCTCGAGGCCGGCGAACTCGGCGAAGGCACGGACCACGTCGGCCTCGCGTTCCTCGTCGGTGCGCATCCGCACCCTCCCCTCCGCGACCGGCGGCGAGTCGAGGATCGTCACGTCGGCGACCGCGAGTCCACGCGATTCGAGTTCCCGGGCCACCGCGAACGCGATGTGTCCGCCGTACGACCAGCCCATCAGGTGGTAGGGGCCGTCCGGCTGGGACTGCACGACGACGTCCGCGTAGGCGACGGCGAGTTCGGTCGCGGTCGCGAAGTCCCGCCCGTCGCGGGCGTGCGCGGGATCCTGCAGGCCGATCACCCGGACGTCGTCCGCCATCCGCGACGCGAACTCCGCGTACACGGTCGAGTAGCCGGAGGCCGCGTGCACCGCGAAGACGGTGTGACCGCCGTCGCGGCCCGGGGCCAGGACCACCGGGATGCCGTCGCCGCCGCGCACGCCGATCGAGGCACGGCCGGCGATCTCGCCGACGAGACCGGCGATCGTCGGGTTCTCGAACACCGAACGCAGCGCCAGCGCGATGCCGAAGTCGTCGTCGATCGCCGCAACCAGCCGGGCCGCGGCGAGCGAATGACCACCGAGTTCGAAGAAGTTGTCGTCCACGGAGATTCGCGTGTCCTCGGGCAGCGCGAGGATCCGGACGATGTGCCGGGCCAGCACGTTCTCCTGATAGGTGTGCGGCAGTCTGCCCGAACCCACTGCGAGCGGGGCGATCTCGGGCAGTGCGGCGACGTCCGCCTTGCCGTTGACCGTGGTCGGGATCGCGTCCACCACACCGATCGCCGCGGGAACCATGTACTCGGGCAACCGCGCCGACAGGAACGCACGCACCTCGTCGACGAGCGTGTCCGCGCGATCGGGTTCGAGTGCGGTGACGTAGGCCGCGAGGGTGTTCTGCCCGTCCGGACGACGGCGGGCGACGACGACGGCGGTGCGCACACCGGGGCAATCGGTGATCGCGGCGCGGATTTCGTCGAGTTCCACCCGGAACCCACGAATCTTCACCTG
>NZ_JADZGH010000213.1:13898-16857 GCF_015865005.1 Rhodococcus sp. CX | reverse complement strand
CCCGCCGCCACAAAGGCACACGGCTCAATGGTGGAATTCGCCGCAGTTGACGTCGAGGCACTGCCCGGTGATCGCCGATGCCATCGGCGAGGCCAGGAAGATCACCGCGTCGGCGATCTCCTCGGTGGTGGGCAGGCGACGCAGGTCGCTGGCGGCTGCGGTGTGCTCATAGATCTGCTCGACGGTGGTGCCGTACTTACCGGCCTGGTGCTCGAAGTAGCTCCGGAGAATCGGGCCCCAGATGTAGCCGGGAGCAACAGAATTGACACGGATTCCCTGGGGGCCGAGTTCGGTCGCCAGCGACTGCGACATCGACAGCAACGCCGACTTCGCGATCTTGTAACTGCCGTACCGTTCCTGGGAGTGCCGCACCACCATCGAATTGATGTTCACCACTGCACCTTTCGCCTCGGCGAGGGCGGGGGTGAACAACTGGGTCAAGCGCAGCGCGCCGAGCACGGACAGTTCCACGCTGTCCCGGATGTGTTGGAAGTCGGTGCGCGCCAACGGCTTCATCGACGGGACCGAGAAGGCGTTGTTGACCAGCACGTGCACGGCGCCGAATTCCTCGGCGGCCGCGGCGACCAATGCGGCCGCGGACTCGTCGTCGGTGATGTCGGTGGGCACTCCCAAGGCGCGCCGGCCCAGCGCGGTGACCTCCGCGGCGACCTCGTCGAGCCGCTCGCGGGTGCGGGCTGCCAGCACGACGTCGGCTCCGTGTTCGGCGCACCGGACCGCGAGGGTGCGCCCGAGGCCGGGCCCGACGCCGGAGATCACGACCACCCGGTCGTGCAGCAACCCCGCCGGCGCGCTCACGCCTGCATCCGATCGGCGATCGCGGTCTGGCGCGCCGCGATCCGCCGGGACCACGCCTCGGGGGTGATGAGGTTGGACTCGTGGAACGGCAGCGACTCGGCGATCTTGTCGAACGGAACCACCTGCGCCGTCGGACCGTCCGCGGACGTGAGCTCGCGGTCGATGCGCTGCCAGCGGAACTGCAGGATGCCGCGGCTGCGGCCGAGCGTCTCGATCCAGTTGGTGATGCCGGGGTTGCGGTTCGAGATCACGATGCGGACCTTGCCGTCCGGATCCACCTGGGCCTGAGTGTTGTTCAGCGACGTCTGGTGGTGGATGTAGTCCAGCGAGATGTACCAGAGGCTGCCGATCTGGAACCCCAGGTAGGGGGCGTCGGACGCGGGCACGGTGAGGATCATCGCCTCGTCGTCGGCGAGTTCGTAGTGCCCGACGGACGAGTACTGCGTGTCCAGGCCTCCGGGGGTGCGGCGCGGTGCGGTCACGGTGTTGACCGGCAGCTTCAGGTAGAACCACTCGGGGAACTGCAGCCACGTCTTCACCCGCGAGACGAGCGCACGTCCGGCGCGCTCGTAGCGTTTGACGGCGTCCTCCTGCGTCGGTTCGGCCGCGGGGGTGCCGAGCGTGTCGACCCGGTCGATGCGGACGGTGCCGCGTCGCTGCGACCAGTCGCTGTACACCTCCCGGATGACGAGCTGCGACGATCCGGGCGCGAGGGTGAAGTAGTTGCGCTCCGGATCGGCGGGGCCGGGGCCGAATCGCACCTCGAACGTGCCGTCGTCCTCGATGTGGATCGCGCGGTCGTCGAAGGCGGTGACGTTGCCGGGCACGTCGGCGTCGGTGTAGTTGCCGGCGAGCACCTGGAAGCTCAGGTCGCAGGTCGTGCCGCGGCGGCCGGAGACCACGTACTCGGCGTCGTCGCGCACGGCCGCACCCCAGTACAGGGTGTCGGGGTTGTCCAGGCCCATCTTGGTGTAGGGACCGGTGCCGGTGATGAGGACCGGGTGGGTGCTGCTGTGGGCCCAGGCGGCGTGCACGCACGCGGCGATTCCCCCGGCGAGGTAGCCGTAGCCCTCGGCGAGATCCTGGTCGGTGCGGACGTGCGGCGCGGTGGCGACGAGTTTCTCGGCCTCGGCGATCGCCGCGGTGAGCGGATCGGTGATCACATCGATCTCCCTGTGGTCCAAATATGTACCGCTGCGGTAAGGTCTGGTTGGACCGACGATAGAACGTGTTACAGGAAGTGGTCAATGGTTCGTCTCAGCGATTCCACCGCGCCGAGCGGGGACGCTGCCGGGTCCGCCCGGCGCTCGCCGCCGACCGAACGGGTCGTGCAGGTCCTCGACCACCTCGTCGCGCACCCCGGCGTCCGGTTCGGCCTCTCCGAGCTCGCCCGCGAGCTGGGCCTGAGCAAACCCACCTGCCTCGGCATCCTCACCGCGCTCGCCGACGCGGGCTATCTCATGCGCGACCCGGTCGACAAGACCTACGGGCTCGGCCCCGCCCTGATCGTCGCCGGGCGCGCGGCGCAGCGCGGCTTCGCGGCCGGTCCGGTCGCGCACCGGCATCTCGCCCGGCTCAGCGCCCGGTTCGACGCCGCCTGCACCGCCTCCGCCGTGGTCGGCGACCGCATCGCGGTGCTCGACGTGGTGGGACCCCGGGGTGCGACGGCGAGCGCGCGGGTGGGGGAGGTGTACCCGTTCGCGCCGCCCGTCGGCCTGATGTACGTGCTGTGGGACACCGACCGGCGCCTCGAACAATGGCTGCGCCGCGAGCCGACCCTGCCGGTACGGCTCGACCGCCCGCATCTGCAGCGCGTGGTCGATCGGTGCCGGCGCACGGGATACCTCGTCGAATCGCTCACCCGGGGCGGGCGGCGGCTGTACGCGCTGATGGCCGGCGTGGTCGCGCACGACCTGGCGCCGGAACTGCGCGAACTGCTCGGGGAGCTGGTGTCCAGTCCGGGCGAGCGCGTCCTGTTCCCGGAGGAGGCCCCGACCGGTGAACCGCTCGCGGTGAACCTGATCGCCGCGCCCGCCTACGACCCGGACGGACACCAATCGCTGGTCCTCGCGCTGCACGTCGAGGCCGAGATCGACGCCGCGGAGATCGCGCGGCGCGGCGCGGCGCTCGTCGAGGCGGCCGC
>NZ_JADZGH010000213.1:5955-13762 GCF_015865005.1 Rhodococcus sp. CX | reverse complement strand
TCGGCGGGCGACGTCCGGAGCGGTGACCGCCGCTCCGGGCCTCCCCCAAACCGTTGACCCCGAATTGAAACTCGTTCTATCGTTTCGATAGTCCGACTTCGACCGAATCGGTACATATTTGGACCGACGTCCCGGGTGGGGAGTACCTCGATGACCACGGCGCAGCCGTCTCGACCACCGTCCTACGAGTTGCCGCCCCTCCGCGCGCTCGAAGCCGAATCCGTGCACATCTTCCGGGAGGTCGCGGCGACCTTCGAGCGGCCCGTGCTGTTGTTCTCGGGCGGCAAGGATTCGGCGGTGATGCTCCACCTCGCCGCCAAGGCGTTCTGGCCCGCGCCGCTGCCCTTCCCGGTGCTGCACATCGACACCGGCCACAACTTCGACGAGGTCGTCGAATTCCGCGACCGGGTCGTCGAGCGACTCGGCCTGCGTCTGATCGTCGCGTCCGTCCAGGACGACATCGACGCCGGCCGCGCCGTCGAGGACACCGGTCCGCACGGCGGCCGCAACCGGCTGCAGACCGGCACTCTGCTGCGTGCCCTGCGCGAAGGTGGCTTCGACGCGGTCTTCGGGGGCGCCCGCCGCGACGAGGAGAAGGCCCGCGCCAAGGAACGCATCTTCAGCTTCCGCGACCGGTTCGGCCAGTGGGATCCCAAGGCGCAGCGACCCGAACTGTGGCACCTGTACAACGGGCGGCACCGCAAGGGCGAGCACATCCGCGTCTTCCCTCTGTCGAACTGGACCGAACTCGACATCTGGTCGTACCTGCGCGACGAGAACATCGACCTGCCGGCGCTGTACTACGCGCACCGCCGGCCCGTCGTCGAACGCGACGGCATGCTCCTGGCGCACACAAGGTTTCTCGCTCTGCGGCCCGGAGAGCAGCCGCGCGAGGCGCTCGTGCGCTTCCGCACCGTCGGCGACGCCACCTGCACCGGCTGCGTCGAATCCACCGCGGCCACCGCCGAACAGGTGGTCGCCGAGGTCGCCGCCAGCCGCGTCACCGAACGCGGCGCCACCCGCGCCGACGACCGGATCTCCGAGGCGGGCATGGAAGACCGCAAGAAGGAGGGGTACTTCTGATGTCCCGACTGCTGCGCATCGCGACCGCCGGCAGTGTCGACGACGGCAAGTCCACGCTGATCGGCCGGCTGCTGTTCGATTCCAAGGCCGTCTTCGAGGATCAACTCGAGGCCGTGGCCCGTACCAGCCGGGACCGCGGCGCCGAACAGACCGATCTGGCGCTGCTCACCGACGGCCTGCGCGCGGAACGGGAACAGGGCATCACCATCGACGTCGCGTACCGCTACTTCGCGACGCCGCACCGCAGCTTCGTCATCGCCGATACGCCGGGACACGAGCAGTACACCCGCAACATGGTCACCGGCGCCTCGACCGCCGACCTCGCGCTGATCCTGGTCGACGCCCGCAAGGGCATCCTCGAACAGACTCGGCGGCATGCCTTCCTGGCGAGTCTGCTCGGGGTGCCGCACCTGGTGCTGTGTGTGAACAAGATGGATCTGGTGGACTGGTCGCAGGAACGGTTCGAGGAGATCTGCGACGAATTCCGGCTCTTCGCAGCCAAACTGGAGATCCACGACCTGTACTTCGTGCCGATCTCGGCGCTGCAGGGCGACAACGTCGTCAGCCGCACCGCGAACATGCCGTGGTACGAAGGGACTTCGCTGCTGCATCACCTCGAACAGGTGCACATCGGGTCCGACCACAACCTCATCGACGCGCGCCTGCCGGTGCAGTACGTCATCCGCCGCAGTGGCGAATTCCGCCGCTACGCGGGCACCGGCGACTTCCGCCGCTACGCGGGCACCGGCGACTTCCGCGGCTACGCGGGCACCGTCGCCAGCGGCGTGTTCAAACCCGGCGACGAGGTGGTCGCACTGCCGTCCGGGTTCGGTACCCGCGTCGAGCGCATCTGGGGTCCCGGCGGAGAACCGCTCGAGCATGCGTTCGCCGACGTCGCCGTGTGCGTCGAACTCGCGGACGAACTCGACCTCGGCCGTGGGGACATGCTGTGCCGGCCCAACAACCGGCCGCTGGTCGGCACCGACATCGATGCCATGGTCTGCTGGCTCACCGAACGCTCGAGCCTCGATCCGGACACCCGCTACACCCTGCTGCACACCACGAAGGCGGTCCATGCCCGGCCTGTGCGGCTCGACTACCGGCTCGACGTCAACACGCTGCACCGCGACGAGACCGCAACCACGCTGAGCCTCAACGAGATCGGGCGCGTACAGCTGCGCACTCAGCAGCCGCTGCTGTTCGATCCGTACCGGCGCAACCGCACCACCGGCAGCTTCGTCCTCGTCGACGAGGCCACCGGCAACACCGTCGCCGCCGGCATGATCACCGGACCCACCCTCGCCGAGACGGGCGCCGTGTGGCACCCCGCCGAGGTCGTCCGCGCCGACCGCGCCACCACGGGCAGGACGGTGTGGCTGACCGGGCTGTCCGCATCCGGAAAGTCCACGGTCGCAGCGGAACTCGAACGAAAGCTGCTCGCGGCGGGAATTCCCGCCTATCGCCTGGACGGCGACAATCTGCGCCACGGACTCAACTCCGACCTCGGATTCGGACCCGAGGACCGCGCCGAGAACGTGCGCCGCGTCGGGGCCGTCGCCCAGTTGATGGCCGACGCCGGCCTCGTCGCGATCTGCTCGCTGATCAGCCCCTTCCGAGCCGACCGCGACCGGATCCGGCAGCAGCACGCCGACGCCGGCATCCCGTTCGTCGAGGTGTTCGTCGACACCCCGCTCGCCGACTGCGAGGCCCGCGACCCCAAGGGCATGTACGCCCGGGCCCGGGCCGGGGAGATCACCGGCTTCACCGGCGTCGACGATCCGTACGAACCGCCACAGAACCCCGACCTGGTGCTCCGCCCCTCCGACGGCGATCCGGTCGCGCAGGCCGCCCGGATCATGGAAGTGTTGATGCCATGACAGACGATGCTGCTCTCGCCGCCGAGATCGCCACGGCGGCAGGAGAACTGTTGCTGACCGTTCGAGCCGCCGAGGCCGACGCCCTGAGCGGGCGCGAACTCGGCCGCCGCGGTGACCACGACGCGAACGTGCTCATCCTCGAAATGCTGGCCGAGCACCGTCCCGGCGACGCCGTGCTGTCCGAGGAATCCGCGGACGATCCGGCGCGCGTCGACGCCGAGCGGGTGTGGATCATCGACCCGCTCGACGGGTCGAAGGAATACGGGATGCTCGGCCACACCGACTGGGCCGTGCACGTCGCGTTGTGGGAGGCCGGTCGCGGCCTGACCGCCGGGGCGGTCGCCCAGCCGGGCCTCGGCGCCGTGTACAGCACCGACGAGGCGCCCGTCGTCGAACGGCGTCCGCTCGGCGAGGGACGTCCCCGCATCGTGGTCAGCGGTAGCCGCCCGCCGGAGTTCGCCGGTGCGGTGGCCCGCGCCGTCGGTGCCGACGTCGTGCGCATGGGTTCGGCGGGCGCGAAGGCGATGGCGGTGCTCCGCGGCGAGGTCGACGCCTATGTTCACGCCGGTGGCCAGTGGGAGTGGGACTCGGCGGCCCCCGTCGCCGTCGCGCAGGCGGCCGGATTGTTCTGCGCGCGGATCGACGGCTCGGAACTCGAATACAACCGCCCCCACCCCTATCTGCCGGATCTGGTGATCTGCCGGCCGGACTGGGCGCCGACGCTCATGGCGGCCGTCGCCGAGCACGCGACCGCGCCGACCGACAGCCCCCGGGTCGCGATGGCTCGGGCCTACATCCGGTCTCTGATCAGCCACGACGCGTCCCACGTCCGCCTGGCCGCCGATGCCTGGCGGGTGGAGAACGGGCAGCGCACCGGCGACACCGGGGCCGAGATCCGGCACCGGCTCGAGCACGGCCCGGAGTACCGGCCGCTCCGCCGGGTGCGGAATCTGACGTTCCACGAGTGGGGCAACAACGTCGTTGCGCGTTTCCTGCTCGAGATAGATACCGGCAGTGGTGCCCACACGACGGTGTCGATCACCGAGCACTTCGACATCCCGGCGGGGGAGATCCGTTCGATTCTCGCGATCATCGAACCCCTCTCCGAAGAATAGTTGAACCCTTTGCGCTAGCTTCGAAGAAAGAAGATGCAGTAGTGCAGATTTCGGAGGCGCAAATATGGAACAACTCAACGAGGCCCGGGACATCGGGGACGGCATCCACGCGATCCCCGTTCCCGTCGCGGACCTGCCGGTCGGCGACACCCAGGTCTACGCAGTCGAGTCCCAACGCGGCGTGATCCTCGTGGACGTGGGGTGGAACAACGACACCTCCTGGAATGCGCTGCAGGCCGGGCTCGCATCGGCCGGCCTGTCGGTGACCGACGTCGAAGGGGTGGTCGTCACGCACTTCCATCCCGACCACGTCGGCCTCACCGGCCGCATCCGCGAAGCGTCCGGATGCTGGGTCGGCATGCACGAAGCGGACTTCGAACAGCTCGGACACATGATGGCCGGCCACGACTGGACGAACCGGGAACTCGACCAGTGGGTCAAGGCCGGGGCGCCCGCCGAGTACATCGAGGAATTCCTCGCCGCCGGCCGTGATCGCGACGGCGTCCCGGACGAGAAACCGGACCGGGTGTTGAAGACCGACGAGATCATCCCGCTCGCCGGACGCACCCTGCGAACCGTGTTCACCCCCGGCCACACCCCGGGCCACGCGTGCTTCTTCATCGAGGAACACGGCATCCTCTTCAGCGGCGACCACGTGCTCGCCAAGACCACCCCGCATGTCGGCGAATTCGACTTCCCCGTGGCCGAACGCGACGCGCTGGGGGAGTTCCTCGACTCGCTGCGCGCCGTCGCGACTCTGCCCGCCCGCCGCACCCTGCCCGCGCACCGGCAGCCCATCGACGATCTCGCAGCCCGGACGGAGGCGCTCGTCGAACACCACGAACGTCGCCTCGACGATCTCTACGAGTCGTTCGGGGACGAGGAGCTGACGTTGTGGCAGGCCACCGAACGCATGACGTGGTACCGGCCGTGGGACGAGACACCGCCGCGCGGCAAGCAGATGGCCATGTCCGAAGGCTCTGCACACATCCGGCACCTCATCGAGCGGGGCCGCGCCCGCCGCGTCCCCGGAACCGATCCGGCGCGGTTCGTCCGCGTGTGACATTCGATCGGACTGCAACGGAGAGGCAGGCGATGACGCCCGACCAGCTCGTCACCGAATTCTGCGCCGCCTGGGCGGAACCGGATCCGGCCGCGCTCGCTGCGTACTTCACCGACGACGCCGTGTACCACAACATTCCGCTGGAGGAGGTCCACGGCCGTGCCGCCATCGAGGAGTACTTCGCCGGGATGGTCGCGACGTTCGGCGGTATCGACTTCCGCATCCATCGCCAGCTCGCGAGCGACAACCTCGTCCTCAACGAGCGCACCGACGTGCTGACCGTCAACGGGCGCACGGTCGAGGTCCCCGTCATGGGCTCGTTCGAGGTGGTCGACGGGAAGATCGCCGCGTGGCGGGACTACTTCGACATGGGCCCGCTCGCGGCGACCACAGGATAGGGATCGGCGACCAGCCCGAAAATTACGAAAAGCAGTAGGCCCCGCTTCGAATTCGAAGCGGGGCCTACTGCTCGTGGTGCCCTCGGCAGGATTCGAACCTGCGACTTCTTGCTCCGGAGGCAAGCGCTCTATCCCCTGAGCTACGAGGGCAATCCGGGCCCACCGGCTGACCGGCGGTGCGGAGTTAGCCTAGCGCATTGTTGCCCATACGCCACATCGCCTGGTCAGCGCGGGTTTTTCGGCCCGGATCGGGGGTCAGTTCATCGGCAGGGGCTGTGCGCCGCGCTCGGCGAGCATCGCCGTCATCAACTCCGACTCGCCGGTCTGCGTATCGACCATCGTCTGCGCCAGCGTCCGTACCGCGGCGACCTCGCCGTGCTCGGCGCCGTACTCCATCATCGGCAACCCGCCCTGGTGGTGCCGCAGCATCAACTGCAGGAACAGCACGTCGAGTTCCGGACCCGACGCGGCCCGCAGCGCCGCCAGTTCCTGCGAGGTCGCCATGCCCGGCATCGGGACCGCCGCGGCGGACGAACCGTGGCCCGCGGCGTGACCGTCGTGCATGGTCTCGCTGTCGTCGCTCATCCACGTCATGTACTCACCGGTGGGCAACGGCGCCTGATTCCACAGCGTCAGCCAGCCCTGCATCTGCCCGACCTGGTTCTGCTGGGTCGTGAGGATGTCGTACGCCAGGTTCTGCACCCGCTGATCCGTCGAACGGGTCAGCGCGATCGACGCCATCTCGATCGCCTGGTTGTGGTGCACGCTCATGTCCTGGGAGAAACCGACGGCCACGGAATCGGCCGCCGGAACCTCCTGCGCATCCCCGCGCGGGATCAGGAAACCGACCAGGAAACCGATCGCGAGCGCAGCAATGATCCCGAGTGCCACGAGGATTCGGCGCTGTCCCGAACCCTGCGAGAAACCGTCGCTCATGGTCAGCTACCCGCCGGAGCCTGCATGTCCGTCTGGACCTCGGCGGAGTCGACCGTTCCGCCGGTCATCGGCACGGCGTCCGGGCCGGGAGCCGACGGATCGAACGGCGGCGGGTTCGCCGGATCGTACGAGCCGGGGATCGTCGCGCAGCTCGCACCGACCTCCGGGTAGGTGTACCGGTTCTGACGCAGCGAGGCGATGAACTGGTCGATCCGCTCGTCGTCGGCGGAATCCACCGTGAGCTGGTGGCCCCACGACTGCAGCGAGATCGGCGAAGCCTGGCCCGGATACGGCGACATCATGGTGTAGGACTTGCCGTCGACCTTCGCGCTGAGCGTCTCGACCCCCGCGGCGTCGACCAGGTCCGGGTTGTACGTGATCCACACCGCACCGTGCTCGAGCGAATGCACCGCGTTCTCCGTACGGATCGCCTCCGGGTAGACGACGCCCGTGCACGTGGCCCAGATCGAGTCGTGCGGACCGCCGAACGGCGGGGTGTGGTCGTAGGCGACCCGCTGGGTGGAATCGATGTGCTGCCCGGCGGGATAGTCGACCGTGACGATGCCCTCGAGCGCGGTCGACGGATCCTGATTCGACTCGGACGGCGTCCACGCAGCCAGCTTCTGCTGATCCTGGTACTTCGGGACGATGCTGACGGCGATCACGGCGATCAGCGCGACGACCGCGACGACGCCACCGATCACCATCCACGGGATCTGACGCTGCTTGGGAAGTCCGCGGCCCCCGCCGCTCTTCTTCGCGGCGGCCGAAATGGCCTTCGCGGACTTGGCGCCGGACTTCTTGCCGGAACCACCGTTAACCGAACCGCTGGGCATCGCTGGTAGCTCTTTCGATCGGATGGACAACATCGGATGGACAACGAGACCGCGGCCCCGGGCCGCGTGCCCCCACAACTGTACGGGCGCGCTCCTGTGGGGCACCGTCGGTGCTCGCAGGGGCCAGCCAATAGGATGAACTCCTGTGACTCCTGCCGACCTTGCCGAATTGCTCCACGGAACCGCTGCGAGGGTGCTCGCCGAGCGTGACCTCGACGTGTCCGTCCTGCCCGAGACCCTCACCGTCGAGCGGCCCCGGAACCCGGAGCACGGCGACTATGCGACCAACGTGGCGATGCAGGTCGCGAAGAAGGCCGGTGTGAACCCGCGCGAGCTCGCAACCTGGCTCGCCGAAGCGCTCACCGCCGCCGACGGCATCGAATCGGCCGAGGTCGCGGGACCGGGCTTCCTCAACATCCGCCTCGCGGCCGACGCGCAGGGCGCGATCGTCGCGAAGGTGCTCACCGAGCTCTCGGCGTACGGCAACTCCGACGCGCTC
>NZ_JADZGH010000213.1:0-5945 GCF_015865005.1 Rhodococcus sp. CX | reverse complement strand
CCGGCCCGATCCACCTCGGTGGCACCCGCTGGGCCGCGGTCGGCGACGCGCTCGGCCGGATCCTGTCGACGCAGGGCGCCGAGGTCACCCGCGAGTACTACTTCAACGACCACGGCGCGCAGATCGACCGCTTCACGCGGTCGCTGATCGCCGCGGCGAAGGGCGAACCGGCCCCCGAGGACGGCTATGCCGGCGACTACATCGTCGACATCGCCGCCGAGGTGCAGAAGCGGGCGCCCGGCGCGCTCGACCTGCCCGAGGCCGAGCGGCACGAGACGTTCCGGTCCATCGGCGTCGACCTGATGTTCGCGCACATCAAGCGCACGCTGCACGAGTTCGGCGTCGACTTCGACGTGTACTTCCACGAGAACTCGCTGTTCGAATCCGGCGCGGTCGACAAGGCCGTCGAGACGCTCAAGGGCTCCGGCAACCTGTACAACGCCGACGGCGCGTGGTGGCTCAAGAGCACCGACTTCGGCGACGACAAGGATCGCGTCGTCATCAAGTCCGACGGCAACGCCGCCTACATCGCCGGCGACATCGCCTACTTCCAGGACAAGCGCTCGCGCGGCTTCGACCTGTGCATCTACATGCTCGGCGCCGACCACCACGGCTACATCGGCCGGCTCAAGGCCGCCGCGGCCGCATTCGGCGACGACCCCGACACCGTCGAGGTCATGATCGGCCAGATGGTCAACCTCGTGCGCGACGGCCAGGCCGTGAAGATGAGCAAGCGTGCCGGCACCGTCATCACCCTCGACGACCTCGTCGAGGCGATCGGTGTCGACGCCGCCCGCTACGCGCTCGTGCGCTCGTCGGTCGACCAGAGCATCGACATCGACCTCGAGCTGTGGGCCTCGGCCGGCAACGAGAACCCGGTCTACTACGTGCAGTACGCGCACGCCCGCCTGTCGTCGATCGCGCGCAACGCCGCCGACCTCGGTCTCAGCGCCGAGGGTGCGAACCTCGCGCTGCTCACCCACGACCGTGAGGGCGACCTGATCCGCACCATCGGTGAGTACCCGCGCGTCGTCGCGAAGGCCGCGGAACTGCGCGAACCGCACCGGGTCGCGCGTTACCTCGAAGAACTCGCCGGTGCCTACCACCGGTTCTACGACGCGTGCCGCATCCTCCCGCAGGGCGACGAGGAGCCCGGAGACCTGCACACCGCGCGGCTCGCGCTGTGCGCGGCGGCCCGTCAGGTTCTCGCCAACGGCCTCGGCCTCCTCGGCGTCAGCGCTCCGGAGCGGATGTGAACGCGCACCCCGCCGGTCCGCGGCACGCTGAGATTCCGCACGCACCGGGCCTGCCCGAACGGCCCACCACCCACGAGGAACTGAACGCGCTGCACCGGCAGGTGTGGCCGCGCGGCACGAGCCGCGGCGACGACGGCGTCGTCCGCATCGCCGGGGTTCCCGTCACCGAACTCGCCGAGAAGTACGGCACCCCGCTGTTCGTGATCGACGAGGACGACTTCCGGTCCCGGTGCCGCGACATCGCCGCGGCGTTCGGGCCCGACACCAAGGTGCACTACGCCTCCAAGGCGTTCCTGTGCACCGAGGTCGCCCGCTGGGTGCAGCAGGAGGGCCTGTGCCTCGACGTCGCGTCCGGTGGTGAACTCGCGGTCGCACTGCACGCCGGGTTCCCCGCCGAGAAGATCGCGATGCACGGCAACAACAAGTCCGTCGCCGAACTGCGCACCGCGGTCGCGGCCGGGGTCGGGCACATCGTGCTCGACTCGATGGCCGAGATCGACCGGCTCGACGCGATCGCCGGGGAAGCCGGGGTCGTGCAGGACGTGCTGATCCGGGTCACCGTCGGTGTCGAGGCGCACACCCACGAGTTCATCTCCACCGCGCACGAGGACCAGAAGTTCGGTCTCTCGCTCGCCGGAGGGGTCGCGATGTCCGCGGTGCGCCGGGTCTTCGAGACCGCCAACCTCCGGCTGGTCGGCCTGCACAGCCACATCGGCTCGCAGATCTTCGACGTCGACGGCTTCGAACTGGCCGCACACCGGGTGATCGGCCTGCTCCGCGACATCGTCGCCGAGTTCGGTGTGGACAAGACGTCCCAGCTGAACATCGTCGACCTCGGCGGTGGACTCGGCATCTCGTACGTGCCGAGCGACGATCCGCCGCCGGTCGAGGAACTCGCCGCGAAGCTCCTCGACATCGTGCGCACCGAATCCGCGCTGGCGGGACTGCCCACCCCGACCCTCGCGGTCGAGCCGGGCCGCGCCATCGCCGGACCGGGCACGATCACCCTCTACGAGGTCGGCACGATCAAGGACGTCGCGGTCGCCGCGGGTCACAGCCGCCGCTACATCAGCGTCGACGGCGGCATGAGCGACAACATCCGCACCTCCCTGTACCAGGCGGAGTACGAGGCCCGGTTGGTCTCCCGCGTCAGCGACGCGGATCCGGTCGTCTCGCGAGTCGTCGGCAAGCACTGTGAGAGCGGTGACATCGTGATCCGCGACACCTGGATGCCCGAGGACGTCCAAGCCGGGGATTTGCTGGCCGTCGCCGCGACCGGTGCATACTGCTATTCGATGTCCAGCAGGTACAACTTGCTGGCCCGTCCCGCCGTCGTGGCGGTCAAGGACGGCGTTTCCCGCGTCATCCTGCGTCGGGAAACCGTGGAAGATCTGCTCAGCTTGGAGGTTACGGAGTGACGACCGAAACGGGGACCAGTCAGGCGCCGCGTCCCGTCGGCGTGGCGGTGCTCGGCCACGGCACCGTGGGCGCCGAGGTCGTCCGCATCATCCGGGACGACGCAGCCGATCTCGAGGCACGCATCGGTGCACCGCTGGAGCTGCGCGGTGTCGCCGTGCGCACCGTCTCCGAGGACCGCGGCATCCCGGTCGAGCTGCTGACCACCGACGCGGAGGGATTGATCGCGCGCGACGACGTCGACATCGTCGTCGAGGTCATCGGCGGCATCGACCTGCCCCGCAAGCTCGTGCGGACCGCGCTCGACGCCGGCAAGTCCGTGGTCACGGCGAACAAGGCGCTGCTCGCCGAGTACACCGGTGAACTCGCGGAGGCAGCCGAGGCCAAGCACGTCGACCTGTACTTCGAGGCCGCCGTCGCCGGTGCGATCCCGGTGATCCGCCCGCTGACCCAGTCGCTGGCCGGCGACCGCGTCAACCGTGTCATCGGCATCGTCAACGGCACCACCAACTACATCCTGTCGGCGATGGACGAGACCGGAGCCGACTACGCCGAGGCGCTCGCCGAGGCGGGCCGGCTCGGTTACGCCGAGGCCGATCCGACTGCGGACGTCGAGGGCTTCGACGCCGCCTCCAAGGCCGCGATCCTCGCGTCCATCGCCTTCCACACCCGCGTCACCGCCGCCGACGTGTACCGCGAGGGCATCTCGAAGATCACTGCCGCCGACCTGACGTCCGCTCGCGCGCTGAACTGCACCGTCAAGCTCCTCGCGATCTGCGAGCGCATCACCACCGAGGACGGCAAGGACAAGGTTTCGGCGCGGGTCTACCCCGCGCTGGTGCCGCGGGAGCATCCCCTCGCGAGCGTGTCCGGCGCGTTCAACGCCGTCGTCGTCGAGGCGGAGGCGTCGGGCCGCCTGATGTTCTACGGCCAGGGTGCCGGCGGCGCTCCCACCGCGTCCGCGGTGATGGGCGACCTGGTGATGGCCGCGCGCAACCGCGTGCAGGGCGGTCGCGGTCCCCGCGAATCGAAGTACGCCGATCTCGAGATCGCGCCGATGAGCGAGATCATGACCCGCTACTACGTGAACCTGCAGGTCGCGGACCGGGCAGGTGTGCTCTCCGCCGTGGCCGCCGAGTTCGCCAAGCGCGGGGTCAGCATTTCCGCCGTGCGCCAGGAAGGCGCCGGAAACGGTGCGCGCCTGGTGGTGCTCACGCACCGCGCCACCGACGAAGCGTTGTCGAGTACCGTCGCAGCACTCGATGAACTCGAATCCGTAACTGCTGTGACCAGTGTCCTGAGACTGGAGGGATCCGCCGAATGAGCGCGGCCGAGAAGAACATCACCCCCGTGCACACCCCGTGGCCCGGCCTGATCGAGGCGTACCGTTCTCGACTGCCGATCGGTGAGGGCTGGAAGACGGTGACGCTGCGCGAGGGTGGTACGCCGCTGCTCCCGGCACCTCGCCTGTCCGAGATCACCGGCTGCGAGGTCCACGTCAAGGTCGAGGGGCTCAACCCCACCGGTTCCTTCAAGGACCGCGGCATGACGATGGCCGTCACCGAGGCGCTGGCGACCGGCAAGCAGGCGGTGCTGTGCGCCTCCACCGGCAACACCTCTGCGTCGGCTGCCGCGTACGCGTCCCGCGCGGGCATCGGCTGCGCGGTGCTCGTGCCGCAGGGCAAGATCGCCATGGGCAAGCTCGCCCAGGCCGTCATGCACGGCGCCCGGATCGTCCAGGTCGAGGGCAACTTCGACGACTGCCTCGAGCTGGCCCGCAAGACGACCGCCGAGTTCCCGACGATCGGCCTGGTCAACTCCGTCAACCCGGTCCGTATCGAGGGACAGAAGACCGCCGCGTTCGAGATCGTCGACGCGCTCGGCGACGCTCCCGACGTGCACGTGCTCCCGGTGGGCAACGCGGGCAACATCACCGCGTACTGGAAGGGCTACTCCGAGTACTTCGCCGACGGCGTGAGCACCCGCCGTCCCCGCATGCTCGGTGTGCAGGCCGCCGGTGCGGCCCCGCTCGTGCTCGGCCACCCGGTCAAGGATCCCGAGACCATCGCCACCGCGATCCGGATCGGCGCTCCCGCGTCGTGGAACGGTGCGGTCGCCGCGAAGGAGGAGTCGGACGGCGCGTTCCGTGCCGCCACCGACGAGGAGATCCTCGAGGCGTACCACCTGCTCGCGAAGTCCGAGTCGATCTTCGTCGAGCCGGCGTCGGCGGCGTCGATCGCGGGTCTGCTCGCCGCGAGCAAGGAGGGCTGGCTGCCGCGCGGCCTCCGGGTTGTGTGCACCGTCACCGGCAACGGCCTCAAGGACCCGGACACCGCCCTGCGCGATGTTCCCGTGGTGCAGCCGATCCCGGTCGACCCCGTCGCTGTGGCCTCGGCGCTCGAACTGGCCTAGTCCTCGAGCAGACGCAGTGACCGCCTCGCCCTCCTCTGTTGGGAATCACGACATGACGCAGACTCTGCCGGTAGGGATCTCGGTGACGGCCCGGGTTCCCGCGTCGAGTGCGAATCTGGGGCCCGGATTCGACTCGCTCGGTCTCGCTCTCGGGTTGTACGACGAGATCACCGTCACCACAACCGGATCCGGTCTCGACGTCCGCGTCGAAGGGGAGGGCGCCGAGGAGGTGCCGTGGGGCCCCACCCACCTGGTGGTGCGTGCGGTGGAACGTGGCCTCGAAGCCGCGGGTGTGTGGGCCGACGGCCTGGAGATCGTGTGCCGCAACGTCATTCCCCATTCGCGGGGTCTGGGGTCCTCGGCATCCGCCGTCGTCGGCGGGCTCGCCGCGGCGAACGGCCTGGTGCGCAAGGTCGCGCCGGAGCGGGCACTGGACGACGCGCAGCTCGTGCAGCTCTCCTCCGAGTTCGAGGGGCACCCGGACAACGCGTCGGCGAGCGTCCTCGGCGGTGCCGTCGTATCGTGGAGCGAAGCCGGTGTCGACGCCGAGCAGCGTGTCTACCGGGCCGTGAAGCTGGCCGTGGACCCGGCGATCAAGGTCGTCGTGCTGGTCCCGTCGGTCCGCTCGTCGACCGCGCACACCCGCGGACTGCTGCCCGATCTCGTGCCGCATCGCGACGCGTCGTTCAACGTCAGCCGCGCCGCACTGGCGGTGGTCGCGCTGACCCAGCGTCCCGACCTGCTGATGCCCGCGACCGAGGACATGCTGCACCAGGGGCAGCGGGCTCCGGCGCTGCCGCTCACCACCAAGTGGATCGCGCGGCTCCGCGAGGCGGGAATCGCCGCCACGGTGTCCGGAGC
>NZ_JADZGH010000212.1:4236-11198 GCF_015865005.1 Rhodococcus sp. CX | reverse complement strand
GTCCACCGATCCGCTCAGCGCGATCATCGAACTGCGCCCGATGGCCTCACCGGCCCCGCCGCGCCCCCGCGCGCGCCTGACCACCGCCCCGCCCGCCGGTGTGGCGCCGGCGGCACGCATCGCCGGCCGCAGCCTGGCCGCGCACCGGCTCCAGGACCGGGTCGACGAGATCGTGCGCACCGTGGCACCGGTGCTGATCGTCGGCGAGTCCGGCGTCGGCAAAACCCACCTGGCCCGGCAGATCCAGCACCGATGGGGCCACGAGGGACAGACCCTCACCGTGGACGCGTCGACGTTGACACCGTCGGACGTGGCTGAGCTGCGCGCGCGCCTGTCCGGCAGCCTCGCGTGCATCATCGAGCACCTCGACGAGGTCCCCGACGAGGCCCTCGCCCCCACCCGGCGGCTGCTCGACGCCGCCGTCGAGCTGTCCGCGCCGTTGATCGCCACGGCCACCTCGAGCACCCCCGACGATCTTCGTCATCAGGTGCAGACCCATGTGCGGCGCAGTGTGTGCGTGCCGCCGCTGCGTCAGCGCATCGAAGATCTCACCGATCTCGCGCGCGAACTGCTCGCCGCCGAATTTCCCTCCCGCCCGACACCGCACCTGCAACCGGCGGCCCATCGGGCCTTGATCGCCCATCACTGGCCCGGCAACCTGCGCGAACTCGGCTCGGTGCTGACCACTGCGGCAGCGCGGTCGATGGGATTCGACATCAAGCTCGAACACCTGCCCGCCGACTACCGCACCCTCGGTGCCGGCCGCCAGTTGACCTCCCTCGAACGCACCGAACGCGAAGCGATCGTCCGCGCACTCGACGAGTCCGACGGCAACAAATCCCTCGCCGCCGAGCGGCTCGGCGTCGCCCGATCCACGCTCTACCGCAAGATCCGAGCACTGGGCCTCGAGAACGAGAAGTTCGGGTCCTGACCCCGAAAGGGTCTGTCGCATATCGGGACATCCTCGACGACACGACGGAGGAGACGATGAGCCGGGGCAGGCAACCACGATCCCCGTCCGCGCACCGTCCGTCTGGACGGTGACGTCCACCCGATCCGAAGGATGACCCACCATGAAGCGAACGGTGTACGGTGACGATCACGAGGCTTACCGCCACTCTGTCCGCGAGTTTCTCGCTCGATGGTTCGAGCCACTGGCCGCCGAAGTTCGTGCCCACAGGGCATTGCCGCGAGATTTCTGGCTCGCCGCCGGCAAGCATGATCTGCTCGGACTCGAAGTACCCGAACGATATTCAGGTGTCGAGGCAGGTGACTATCGCTTCAATGCGGTCCTCATCGAGGAACTGGCCAAGGTCAACGCCGCGTTGGCGTCGAGTGTGAGTATTCACTGTGATGTTGTGGCACCGTATCTGGTGCGTCTGACCACCGACGAACAAAAGGCCAGGTGGCTTCCAGGACTGTGTACCGGTGATGTGCTCACTGCCATCGGAATGACCGAACCCGGTGGGGGATCGGATCTGGCCGCACTCAAGACCACCGCAGTACGGGACGGCAACGGCTGGCTGCTCTCGGGTGCAAAGACATTCATCACCAATGGCTACTCGGCGGACCTGGTCATCATTCCTGCACGTACCTCTCCATCGAAGAAGGCCAAGGGAATTACCCTCTTCGGCGTGGACACCTCCTTGCCCGGCTTCGAGCGTGGTCGCAAACTCGACAAGGTCGGCCAGGACGAAGCGGACACCGCTGAACTCTTCCTCGACCGGGTGCGCGTCACCGATGCCGACGTGATCGGGGAACTCGATCGAGGATTCGTCCACATGATGTCGTTCCTGCCCCAGGAACGACTCGGATGCGCCATCGCCAATCTCGCGCACGCTGCGCAGATCCTGCTCGAGACGATCGACTACTGCCGAGAACGCAAGGCATTCGGGCAGTCCATCGGAACGTTTCAGCACAACAAGTTCTTGCTTGCCGAGCTGGTGACACAGATCGACGTCACGCAGGCATATGTCGACCGCTGCATCGAAGCCCACGCGGACGGGAAGTTGACACCTGTCGATGCAGCCAAAGCGAAATGGTGGACTGCAGACATCCAGAACCGGATCCTCGATCACTGCGTGCAATTGCACGGGGGATACGGCTACATGAACGAGTACCGAGTGGCACGAGCCTGGCGGGATGCCCGGGTCACGAAGATCTGGGCGGGATCGAACGAAATCATGAAAGAACTGATCGGTCGCGAACTGGGCTTCTGAGCCCGACGTCCAGCATCGATCGCCCTGCCGTGAGCACAACAGGTTCGAATTTGGCAATGTCATCGAATTAGTTTGTGCTGCTTACGAATACGAGTGTTCGATCAAATGGTCTTGACTCGATTTCGGACACTCCACATCACATGCTCGCTTCTACCGTCGTAGATGTCCGGGCGGAAACAACCGTCCCGGGGAATCTCCAGGAGGACCACATGACCGAATCCCAGGTCGCCACAGCGATCCGCACCGGCTCACACCCGAACAACGACGTACTCGATGTTCTGATCATCGGGGGAGGATTCTCCGGTCTGTACGCGCTGGACCGACTGCGCGATCTCGGTTTCACCGTCAAAGTCTGGGACGCCGCGGGTGGACTGGGCGGAATTTGGTGGTGGAACTGCTATCCCGGAGCCCGTACCGACAGCACTGGACAGATCTACCAGTTCTCGCACAAGGACCTTTGGAAGAAGTACGACTTCACCGAACTGTATCCGGGCCACCAGGGGGTTCGTGAGTACTTCAACTACGTCGACTCGCAGCTCGACCTCACCCGCGACGTCGTGTTCGCCACATTCGCCGAATCATGCACGTGGGACGAGGAAACCCGTCAGTGGACCGTACGGTCCGTCGACGGCAAGATCCAGAAGGCACGGCAAGTCATTGTCGCCACAGGCTTCGGCGCCAAGCCGCTGTACCCGAATCTCGAAGGACTCGACTCCTTCGTCGGTGAGTGCTACCACACTGCGCGGTGGCCCCAAGAGGGCGTGGACATGAGTGGCCGCAAAGTTGTCGTCATCGGCACCGGCGCCAGCGGCGTACAGGTCGTCCAGGAAGCAGGTCATGTAGCCGAACACGTCACCGTGTTCCAACGCACCCCGAATCTGGCACTTCCGATGCAACAACGCAAACTTACCCATGACGACAACGAGTACTTCCGGAAGGGACTGCCCGAGCGGTTTGCCGCGCGCTACAAGGCTTTTGCCGGATTCGACTTCGATTTCATTCCGCAGAACGCAACCGGCCTGAGTAAGGAAGAGCGCGACGCGATCTACGAGAAGATGTGGGCGGAGGGTGGTTTCGAGCTCTGGCTCGGAAACTTCCAGGACATCCTCGTAGATGAGGAGGCCAACCGTACGTTCTACGACTTCTGGCGCGGCAAGGTTCTCGAGCGGGTCACCGACCCCAAGAAAGCAGCAATCGTCGCACCGGAGACGCCTCCGCACCCCTACGGCGTCAAGCGTCCCTCCCTCGAACAAGATTACTTCGATGTCATCAATCAGGACAACGTCGATGTCATCGACTCCAACGCCACACCGATTCGACGGGTGGTGCCCCATGGCGTTGAAACCGACGATGGTGTCATCGAGTGCGACCTCCTCGTACTGGCAACAGGATTCGACAACAACCGGGGTGGGATCATGGCCATCGAGATCACCGGCGTCGACGGCTTGACGATTCAGGACAAGTGGAAGTCCGGTGTCGACACTTGTCTGGGCCTGTCAACCCGCGGATTCCCGAACATGATGTTCCTGTACGGACCTCAGAGCCCGTCCGGGTTCTGTAACGGCCCGACATCTGCCGAGTATCAAGGTGAAATCGTCGTCGAGTTCCTCCAGTACCTGCGTGAAAAAGGGGCGACTCGGTTCGAAAACACCGAAGAGTCCGAGAAGCAGTGGCGCGCACACGTCGACGAGCTCTTCGTGAACTCGATGTTCACGAAGGCGCGTTCCTGGTACTGGGGTGCAAACGTACCCGGTAAGCCGGCGCAGATGCTCAACTACTCAGGGGGAGTCCCTCAGTACTTTGCTCGTTGGGAAGAGATCAAGTCCAACGGTTACGACACCTACGAGACCGACTGACGAGAACGGACGCGCTTGGGCTACTGAGTCCCATGTAGCCCAAGCATCCGTTTGGCTGGGCTCGCTGCCCCGAGCCCGGTGAACGTCGACTCCGTCGATAGGGCAATGATGGATCGGAGAGCATTGTCTTCGATGGATCGGAGAGCATTGTCTTCGCACAGGTTTCGCCGTAGACAAGGCGAGCACGAGCATCGGTGATGCGGTCGACGTGCGCGAAACGAACCAGGCGGCAGCGCACGAACACGACGTGGATCGCCGAGGTGGCATCTACAACCGTCCAGCGCTCTGGATCGGACCGAACCGATGAAGGACCTCGGAGGGTGGGTTCATCCCTCCTGACGAGCAAGCATGCGCTGCGACGGCACGATGAAGGCCGGCTGGATGCCGAGGCAGAATCGCGCCTTCATCTGCTGTCGGAACTCCGTGGGGCATGCGTCCTCACGAACTCGGTACGGAGTCGCGGCCATCTTTCCGTGTCGTTGCACCGGATGATGGGTACAGTCTTGCGATGTTCGGCACGCACCTCGACGAGGTCTTCGGCGCCCTCCGCCACAAGGTGGTCACCGTTGTCGCGGCGTTGCGCACTGATTCGGTCGATCGTGCCGACCATCAATCACGGTCGCGGCAGAGAACGTAGCTACCGGGACCTGCGATTTCTCAGGGCCGGAGACAACCCAGCTCACCCGTCGGCGGTGCCCGGTCGGGGCCGGCGTATCGAGTGGGAAGTCGTGTACACGATCTGCTGGTCGCCGGGTCAGCACCGTCGGGGCAGCCGACAACGCAGAGCCCGAATTGTCGGCTTCTATGGCGATAGCAGAGAGCATCTCAGGCGATATCGACGGAAGATCGAACGCACTCCGCCCTGGCTCACAGGATCCCGGTGCCCTACGATCCGCCACGAACACTACTGCACGCCTTCCTCCGACTCCCGGGCCGCGCTGACGTCTTGGGCGAAGGTCGCCGACAAGACGATGTCCATAAATGGACGGAAGGCCCCGCTTCGACTATCAGGTGATCACCGAAGCGGGACTCCGGCAGCCCGAACGCAGGGGGGATATCGGGATCTGCCCGTGCCCGGAGATCGAGGCATGCCGCCTCGCCGCCACTGCATGCACACCACTGGGCGACCATGTTGCCAGCGGTGGATGCTCGTGGGACGAACCGCCGACAGGTGCGGCCGTACTAGCCGGCAACCACGACACTGTCGATAGGAGTACGATACTCAATTGTGCTCTACAACAACAGTATTCATCTATCTCCGCGCCGCATCACCTCGTCCCCAGTGAGCGGCCGTTCGTCACCGATAGGAGTACGTCAGCGGCGGCTGACCTGGCTCCGAACCAGCACGCCCAAGGGAGAGGGGCGCATGACGCGGATGAGGACTGCGGCAGTGCGTGCTCTCTCGCCATGGATATTCCGGATCGTCGATCACGAGCTGCCTTTGCACTGCAATGGTCGCACACGTGAGAGATCGTCGAGAACCGGGGCCGAAACCGACAACGGCGTCCCTTCGGAGTAGCGCTGGCCCGATGACAGGACTGCGCCGATCAAGCCGGAAGGTCAGCTACCAGTTAGCACCCAAGCCTCGAGCATGCGCCTTGCAATCGAGACTTTCCCCGGCAACAACACGTGCGCATCGACCGAACTCGTCCAGTCGCCGGCGGCGAGAGCCTCCCTCACCTCCGTGCGGGTGCACCAAGCAGCCTCGCAGATCTCGCCATCACTGAAGATTAGCTGGTCTCGAGGGTCGGCAATGGCATGGAAACCGAGCATGAGGGAGCGCGGAAACGGCCATGGTTGACTTCCGACGTAGACCACATCGGAGACAACGAGACCGACCTCTTCCGCAACTTCCCGCGCCACGCAGCTTTCGAGCGACTCACCGGCCTCGACGAATCCCGCCAGCGTTGAGAAGTTCCGCACCGGCCAATTCGCGTGTCGCGCCAGCAGCACGCGGTCTGCCCCGTCATGTACCAGACAGATGATCGCGGGATCGGTACGCGGGTACTCCTCCCGACCGCACGCAGTGCACACACGCGTCCAACCACCCGACGTGATCGTCATCGGCGCCCCGTCCTTGGCGCAGAAGTGGGACTCGTCCTGCCACATCAGCAGGGCCTGCGCTGTGAGATACCGTTCGGCATCAACAGCATCGAGGAACGCTCCGTGTGACCGCAGGTCACCGACCTCGATGTCCGCGCTCTCCATGGAAGCATCCGTGAGGAACTCGTCCCGCACAGCCCACTCGTGCACTGTACCGACAACTCCCAGCAGGACGGCGTGCGTAGGAGGCCGGGAGTAGTAGTCGGCAGCCGACTCGAGGATAAGTTGTCCGTCGCTGAGACGAACCTGACCGGCACCGTTCACGCGAAGCAGTCGCGCATTCGGCCATGCCTCCGCCTGCGCGGTCACGTCGTCACGTAGCGCGACAGGGCGGCTCAAGGCATCACCAGGCAGGGCACCCCCGACATCTTCAGCGTTCACCACTGATCACAACCTTCCGTAACGAGTGACCCTGTCGACCGACTCTTTGTTCGGTGAACGGGCGGCGGGCACTGCCGTTACGCAAACTCGAACTGGATCGACGAGTACGATTCGGCCATTACCGAGATGAATTCTTCAACGAGGCGCACATGATCGGGATGGGCCAGATACGCGCGGAATCCGGGGACGTCCTCGAAGATCGCAGATATTGCATAGTCGCCGATCCCGGGCTTGAGCGCCAGGTCCCTTCCGTAACGAAATTCCACGACTTCGGGAATGCTCGTCGATATTGCGTCAAGAGCATTGTCGAACGATTCGATGCGCTCGTCAGTAATGTCTTTTTTCCATATGAACGTTACAACGTGATGCAACATGATAATCCCTCTCTGGATACACAATTCGA
>NZ_JADZGH010000212.1:0-4226 GCF_015865005.1 Rhodococcus sp. CX | reverse complement strand
CCCACGGTGACGTGCGGTGACCGAAACGGCTCTACCAGGGTGCGGCGGACGTACGGGGCGCCCATCTCTCGAGAGCGCCTCGAGGGTGGACCCGTTCTCCGGTAGGTCCCTCGCGCTGCCGGGCCCGTCATCGAACGGTGATGGTGAGATCCTGGCCGTCTGTGGGTCACTTGGGTGACGGTAGAACAGTGATAGAGCTTCGGTGTGTCCGATTGTGCAACACACATTTACGAGAACCAGGGACAGACAGGTGTGTTGTTTTCGGACACTCTTCCGCTCGGACGCCCTCTTAGTGTGACTCCACCGACTCGGCGATCGACCAAGTTCGCCTATGACATCAAGGAGATCACCATGGCACTCGATCCTGTAGTCGAGCAGCTGATAGATACTTTGAACGAGCAGGGACTGAAGTCGTTCGAGCAGATGAGTGTTGCTGAAGTCCGTGAGGTCATCGAGTCCTTCAGCGGACTCCAGGCGCCGAAGGCGGATCTTGCTCGTGTCGTCGACACGGTCTACCCCGGACCGGATGGCGACCAGGCCGTGCGTCTCTACATTCCGGAGTCCGAGGCACCCCTGCCGGTTGTGGTGTACATCCACGGCGGCGGGTGGGTTGCGGGCAGCCTCGACGTTACCGAGCAGCCATGTCGCGCCCTGGCCGCGGACGCCCGAGTCATCGTGGCCGCCGTGAGTTACCGGCTCGCTCCCGAACACAAGTTCCCTGCCGCACCCGAAGACGCGTTCGCCGCTCTGAATTGGGTAGTCGAGAACGCGGCCGACTTCGGTGGTGACGCGACGCGTGTAGCCATCATGGGTGACAGTGCCGGTGGCAATCTCGCCGCCGTCACCGCCCTCCGGGCACGTGATACCGGATCGCGGACACTGTGCGCTCAGGTGCTGATCTATCCGGTTATCGACGGCACGGCACGATTCCCATCGCGGGAGCAGAACGCCGAAGGCTACCTCATCACCGCAGCAGCGATCGACTGGTTCTGGGAACAGTACCTGGCCACACCGGAAGACGCCGAGAACCCGTACGCCTCGCCAGCCAAGGCGAAGAACTTGTCGGGGCTTCCTCCGACCCTGATGTTGGTCAACGAGTACGAGGTCACACGCGACGAATGCCTGAACTACGGGCGGATGCTGACCGAGCAGGACGTCCCGGTCCAGGTCGAGCTGTATGACGGTCTTGTCCATGGCGTGTACTGGATGTCCGGCGCAGTTCCGCGCAGCGCTGAATTGCACAGCGCGGTCGTTGAATTCCTCGGCAAACAGTTCGCTCGCTGACCGCGAGTAACGGGTGGCTGCGCCGCAGTCACGTGCTGCGAGCACAGCCACGCTTGGTACTTGCACAGCGCGTGCCCGCCGGCGTGTTGCACTCCTTCTCCATTGCGGCGTGATGTGATGACATCGGCACGGGTGCCCGCCGTGCCGTTCTCATGAACCGCGCTGGAGCGGGTTCTCGCCGTTCCGGATGGGCCCGAGGTTCGGTTGCCGTCGGTCAGGCCCCGGTCCGGGGCAGTGGAGGTTCGGCGGGGCGCGTCGCGGTATTCAGGTTCTCGCGCAGCGCGCGACTGGTCCACCCGTTGGCTCCTCGAAGTGGCCGGTCCGCCGGCAAGCAATCCTCGGGCACTGGATGTGCACGAGACAAGAACACAGTCGTCCGGTTTCTCCTCGGGCATTCCAGGTCTGTCGAGATCTCCACGCTCTGGCGGGTGAGCACCATGTACCTCAACCCCGGTGTTGAGGTACCAGTCCGTGAATCACTGCTCGATCCGACCGGATTCGTCGAACTTCACGACATCGTTCCTGTTGATGCGACTGCCTTGTCGAACGTCCACGTGTCCGCACCGGTGATCGAGGAGCTTGCTACGCCAGTCATCCTCACTCGCCGGTGAATGCGGCAGTTCGCTTCTCCATGAGGGCGTCGACTGCTCTCGTGTGATCGGTGGTCTGTTGAACCAGCGCCTGCAGTGCAGCGGACAGTTCGAGGAGACTGTCGAGGCTTTGGTGCTGCCCTTCGCGTAAGAGTTTCTTGGCCATCCGTACCGAGTGTGGAGGATTGGCAGCCACTCTGTTGGCGAGTGCGCGAGCTTCGTCGAGCAGCTGATCGGGAGGGACGACATTCGAGACCAATCCCCACTCGAGCGCCTGGGTTGCGTCGACACGGTCGCCCGTGAGAATCATCTCGGCCGCCCGCGCCATACCGACCGCCTTGGGTAACAGCCAGGCGCCCCCGTCACCCGGGATGATGCCCAGCTTGACGAAGCTCTCTGCAAAGAAAGCTTTTTCGCTGGCGATTCGGAGGTCGCACATGAGGGCGAGATCGCACCCGGCACCGATTGCAGGGCCGTTCACCGCTGCGATCAAAGGCACGTCGCAGTTGTACATCGCTCGTGGAATCCGTTGTATCCCAGCTCGGTAGCCATCGCGTTGTTCGTGAGGTTTCCCGCCGAACAATCCCCGACGAGTCGCCATGTCCTTGACATTGCCACCGGCGGAGAATGTCGATCCCGCGCCGGTGACAATGACAGCGCGTACTCCGTAGTCGGCGTTGACGGCATCCACGCAGGCGACCAATGCGTCGACTACGTCCATCCCTGAGACAGGGTTTCTTTCAGCCGGCCGATTGATCGTCCACGTTTCGATGAATCCGTCGCGTTCTACGAGAACTGGATTTTCCATGTATGTATCTTCCCGATCTTCACTGCAATCGATTATTCGGACAGTGTCCTGCTGACTGGCATGCACACGAACTCGGCGGCGGTCTGGGCCGAAGCAGACCGCCGCCGAGACATGTTCATCCTTCGTCGGCGCGCTTCGCGTTCAGTTGCGCGCCACACATGCGGTGTTCAGGCGAGCCCCAACTTCGGCCGTAGCCACTGGGCAATGCGGTTCAGCGCCTGATCCGCCTCGGGTGCCCGTCCCGCGTTGAAGTGGAAGACATGCTGCTGCTCCTCGACCACGTCGAGTACGGCTTCGCTCCCTACTTTCTCGATCAACTCGACCACACGGCGGGAGTCGTCGAGCAGAGTCTCATAACCGCCGACCGATACATAGACGGGAGGGAAGTCTGTGTAGTCTCTGAGCAGGGGGTTTGCCCGCGGGTCCGTTGCTTCGGAGAGTTCCGACAGGAACATCTCCCGCATCATCTCGAGAACAGCCCTCTTGGCCAATACGTCGACCGCGTCGTTCGATTCGATCGTCAGTCCCTTGATCTCCATATCGAGCCACGGCGAGAGAGCGACGACGGCGGCCGGAATGGGAAGTGCCATGCCCGCAAGTTCGAACACTGTCGAGATGGCGAGATTGGCGCCGGCCGAGTCGCCGACCGTCGCTGTGTGTTCCGCCTTGTAACCCTGCGTGCGGAGCCACTCGTGGACGGCAACGCAGTCTTCGAGTTGAGCCGGATGCTTCGCCTCCGGCGCAAGCCGGTAGTCCACGACGAGTGCGTGGACACCCGCCAGTTTGGCGAGATGCGCTGCAAGCTTGCGATGGGAAAAGCGTGAGCCTGTTACGAATCCGCCGCCGTGAGTGAAGACGATCACCCGGTCTTCGGCGGCGCCCAGCGGCTTGGCCCATGTCGCCGGCACGCCGTTGGCTGTCACTTCTTCATACGTGACGTCGGTGGGTTCGATGGTGGGAAGATGCCATTCTTCGAACATGTCTCGCTGACCTGCGAGGTCCATACCTTCGGACCGTCGAAGCCAGGAAGAGTACAGGTCGTTGAGGAACAGCGATTCTTTGCTCACGGACATGTGTTGCTCACTTTCATCACCGCTCGAGAAGGGGAGATTGACTGCTCAGAAAAGCGTGAGGCTCTTGTATCGCGTACGCACGGTGTCATTCCACCCAGTCGGGTGGACGGGAAAACCACTCGGGCAGTTCAGCAATTGCCTCGGTGTGTCGAAATGTCGGCACCCACAGATCGCCACGCCGGTTCGGCGTCGAGGCTTACGCCGTCAAGGCTGTGACGTGATGGTTCCGCGATTCCGCTGATCGAACTCTTCGAATCCGTCGCCCGCTGTGTATGCGCACAGATGCGGGTCACGCGGGTCGTCTGGGTCGGCGCGACTGGAAGAGTCCTGACTGCAGCCCAACGTAGAGATGCTGCAACCACGTTCCACCGAAGTGGATCGTGCCCGGAGTGTCCTCAGATCCCTACGAGGGGTCCGATGACGGTCAAGTCCCGTGAGGTGGTGTACGACGTCGTCGCGTGATTCCTCGTG
>NZ_JADZGH010000019.1:2608-5477 GCF_015865005.1 Rhodococcus sp. CX | reverse complement strand
CGGGAGTGCCGGGTTGTTCGGCAGCGCCGGCCTGCTTCGCGTGCACCGACGTCGCTGCGGCCGCGGCACGCACCTGGTCGGCGACGGCGACGAGCTGACCGAGCACGCCGTTGACGAACGCCGGCGAATCGTCGGTCGACAACGACTTCGCGAGTTCGACGGCCTCGTCGACGGCCACGACCGGCGGCACGTCGGTGGCGTGGAACAGCTCCCAGGCGGCGATCCGCAGGATCGCGCGGTCCACCGCGGGCAGCCGCTCGAGCGTCCACTCGTGCAGGTGGTCGGCGATGAGCTGATCGAGCTCGTCGAGGTGCTCGGCGACACCGCGCACCAGGGTCCGGGTGTACGGCGCGACCGGGGCCACCTGGTCGTCGGTGAGCGCCAGCGCCACGCGGTCCGCGGCGAGGTCGATCGGGTCGGTGTCGCGGGCTTCGGCCTCGAACAGCAGGTCGACGGCGCGCTTACGCGCCTTGTGCCGGGCTCCGAGTTTCTTCTGCGTTCCGGACACTCAGGAGTTCACTCGCCCGAGGTAGCTGCCGTCACGGGAATCGACCTTCAGCTTGTCGCCGGTGTTGATGAACAGCGGGACCTGGATCTCGGCGCCGGTCTCGAGGGTCGCGGGCTTGGTGCCGCCGGTGGAGCGGTCGCCCTGCAGGCCCGGATCGGTGTGCTGGACGACCAGCTCGATCGTGACGGGAAGCTCGACGAACAGCGGGGTGCCCTCGTGGGTCGCGACCTGCACGGCCATGTTCTCGAGCAGGAACTTCGCCCCGTCACCGAGCGTCTCGGGCGAGATCGAGATCTGGTCGTAGGTCTCGCCGTCCATGAAGACGTAGTCGGTGCCGTCGTTGTACAGGTAGGTCATGTCGCGGCGGTCGACGGTGGCGGTCTCGACCTTGACACCGGCGTTCCAGGTCTTGTCGACGGTCTTACCGGAGAGCACGTTCTTCAGCTTCGAGCGCACGAACGCCGGACCCTTGCCGGGCTTGACGTGCTGGAACTCGATGATCTGCCAGAGCTGACCCTCGATCTTCAGCACGAGCCCGTTCTTGAAATCACTGGTATCGGCCACTTACTTCGCGTCTCCTAGAGTCGAGGAACCGCCCTAATACGACGGTCAATGTCTTGTCGGTCAGCGTGAGCAGTTCCGGTGCCTGCTCGCGCACCACGAGCGTGTCCTCGATCCGCACGCCTCCGCGCCCGGAGAAGTACACGCCCGGCTCGACGGTTACCGTCGCACCGGCGACAAGTGTACCGGTCGCCGCGGCACCGATTCCCGGCGCTTCGTGGATCTCGAGCCCCACCCCGTGACCGAGGCCGTGCAGGAAGAGTTCTCCGTACCCGGCGTCGGCGATCACCGATCGGGCCGCCGCGTCCACCGCGGCACATTCGATGCCCGGCGCGAGCGCCTCCCGGCCGGCCTGCTGGGCACGCAACACCAGGTCGTACAGCTCGCGCTGCCAGTCCGCGGCCTTGTCGAGCACGTAGGTGCGGGTCATGTCGGAGTGGTAGCCGCCGACCTGCGCCCCGAAGTCGAGCTTGACGAAGTCGCCGGAGGCCAGCACCGCGTTCGTCGGCCGGTGATGCGGGATCGCCGAGTTGGCGCCCGCGGCGACGATCGTCTCGAAGGAGATGCCGTCGGCGCCGTGGTCGAGCATGCGGGACTCGAGGTCGCGGCCCACCTCCTTCTCGGTGCGGCCGGGGCGCAGGCCCCCGGCGGCGATCAGGTCCGCCAGCGCCCGGTCCGCCGCGGTGCACGCCGCGCGCAGCAGCCCGATCTCGTGTTCGTCCTTGACCGCCCGCAACTGCTCGACGAGTCCCGGCGCAGCGGTCAACGTCACCTTGCTGCCGAGCCCGGACCAGCGAGCGTGTTCGTCGACGGTGACCGTGTGGCTTTCGAAACCCCAGCCTGCCGCGTGTGTCCCGGCGGAGGCGATGAGGTGGTCGGCACTGGCGCGTGCGATGACCGCGCGCAGGTCCGGGACCTGTTCGGCGATCTGCGTGACGTACCGGCCGTCGGTGCAGACGACGGTCCGCGATTCGTCGGCGTCGTCGGTGCTGACCAGGAGCGCGGCGTTGGACCCGGTGAATCCGGTGAGGTAGCGGATGTTGAGCAGGTTCGTCACCAGCAGCGCGTCGAGTCCGCGGTCGGCGAGGACGGCGCGCAGCGCGGCGCGGCGGGAGGCATGATCGGCGGCCATCGAACCAACCTACCCCGACGATTCGTGGCCGGTCACAGGACGACGGGCCGGTTTCGGGTGTGGGCCGAGACACACTTTTGCCGTGACAGACGTTACTCTCGGATACATGAAACCCTGGTTGACTCGCGGGCTCGGCCTGACCCTCGTGCATGTGCTCGTCCGCGTCCTGCTGGGCGCGGCGCTCGTCCAGTGGCCCCTGCAGGGATCGGTCCTGAGGTGGGGTGGTCTGCTCGTCGTGCTGTTCGCGGCCCTGATCTGGGGCGGCATCGACGGGATCCGGGATCGGCGCGCGAATCCCGATCCGGATCGCGGCGCGGATCTGACGATGCTGTGGCTGAAGGCGGGCGCGGTCACGGGTCTGCTCGGCGGGTTCCTCACGTGGCTCGTCGATGCGGTCACCGCGATCCCGGTCGGTGTCAAGTCGCTGTTCTTCGAGCTCACCTCCGGCGCGGCGTTCACCGTGCTGCTGGTGTTCCTGCCCGCGATGGCGGCCGTGACCGTCGGCCGCTTCCTGGTGCGAGACGAGCAGGCGAGGCCGGTCGAGCAGCCCGCCGCGGAACCGGCGCCGGTGGGGGCTGCGGTCGGGGCCGACAGGGCGTGGAGCAGCGACGACTCCCCCACCGAGGTGTTCCCGGCCGTCGACCCGAAACGGGACGGCACGGCCTGAC
>NZ_JADZGH010000019.1:0-2440 GCF_015865005.1 Rhodococcus sp. CX | reverse complement strand
CGATGGTCGCGGCGGCCCGCGGCCGTCCGCACCGGTCGCACCGGTCGCACCGCTGAGTTTCCGGCTCGGGACGGGTCTGTCCTCATGCGACCCCACCGCTCCGAGAACCGAGGTGCCCGATGACCGAAATGCTCGATCTCGATCCCGCCGCCCGCACGATGACCCGGGTGATCGCCGGGATCCGCGACGACCAGCTCACCGCCCGCACACCGTGCCGGGACGCCACGCTCGGCGACCTCCTCGACCACGTCGGCGGCCTGTCCGTGGCGTTCACCGCCGCGGCGACCAAGGAGTTCGGGGAGATCACAGCGCGTCCGCCGGCGCCGAGCGCCGCCAACCTGGGCGACGACTGGCGCACGCGCATCCCCGCGCAGGTCGCGGCGCTCGCGCAGGCGTGGCACGATCCCGCCGCGTGGACCGGAACGACGCAGGCCGCCGGGCTGGACCTGCCCGGCCGGATCGCGGGACTCGTCGCGCTCGACGAGCTCGTGATCCACGGTTGGGACCTCGCGGCCGCGGCGGGCCTGCCCTACACCTGCGACGATGCGGCGGTGGCGGCCTGCACGGCGTTCGCGTCGACCGTCACCCCGGAGCAGCGGGCCGAAGGTGGCCTGTTCGGTCCGGTGGTGGAGGTTGCGGAGGATGCGTCCGCGCTCGATCGGCTGCTCGGGCTCACCGGCCGTGACCCGTCCTGGACGCCACCGCGCAACGGCTGACCCGGGCCGACCTGCATCACCCGCTGTGAGCTGTCACAATTGATGGCCATGAGCGCTAAGACCAAGAACTCTGCCGCGCTCGCGTTGGGCGCGCGGGTGACGATTCGATCCGGCTCCGGCCACGCAGCACCGGAACACGGTGCGATCGTCGCCGACTACGGCGAGGCCGCGGCGCTGGTCGCCGACGACCTCGGCCGCGACTGGGCCCCGGTGCGCCGGTGGGCGGTCGCGCTCGACGACGGTCGGCTCGTCTTCGCCGACGACGCAGACCTCGAGCTCGAGACCTCCCCGAAGGGCGCCGGCACCGCGTCGTAGGCCCCGGCGCGCCCGCCCTCGTGGGTTCGGATCGGCGGTGCTCTACGAGGTGTGCATACGGCGTAGGGGTGGCACGATCGATTGTGGAGATCGTGACGTCGACGTGACGTTCGGCTCCCGAACAGGAAGTTGGGCAAGATGGCGCAGGGCACCGTGAAGTGGTTCAACAGCGAGAAGGGTTTCGGATTCATCGCTCCCGATGACGGGGGCGCCGATCTTTTCGTCCACTTCTCCGAGATCCAGGGCAGCGGCTACCGCTCGCTGGAAGAGAACCAGCGGGTGGAATTCGAGGTCGGGCAGGGACAGAAGGGGCCGCAGGCCCAGCAGGTCCGCGCCCTCTGACAAGTCCGCGAACGCCGAAATTCGGGGTGCATCCCACGTGGGTGCGCCCCGATGGCGTTGCGCCCCGGCGATCTAGGGGGCCAGCGGCACGAACGGCAGAATTTCGTCCCCGTAGGGTCCGACCGTTCCCGCACTGGCCTCGGGCACCTCGTTCCACGCCCCGGGCAGGTCACGCAGCGGTTCCGACACCACGAGGCGCGCCCTCGGTCCGAGTTTCGCGAGCACCTCCACCTCCGGGTGCAGGGCACGCAGCGTCGTCATGTCGGTGGAGTAGTACAGCGACCGCGACTGCACCTGGCTCGAATAGCGGAAGAACCACATCGAGGTTCCATCCGATGTCGCGACCGTCATCTGCACCGGGTTCTCGATGCCGTGCGCGCGGGCGGTCTTCTCGACGAAGCCGACCGCCCGGCCGACGGCGCCGAGCGGGTCGTCGGTCAGTCCGAACGTCAACGCGAGGTAGAACAGCGCCTCCGAATCGGTCGATCCCATGATCTCCGTGTACAGCTCCGCCTCCACCGCGAGCAGCAGTTCCCGCTTGATCTTCCGGTAGTCCACGATCTCGCCGTTGTGCATCCACAACCAGTTGCCGTACCGGAACGGATGGCAATTGCTGCGCTGGACCGGTGATCCCGTCGACGCACGCACGTGCGCGAAGAACATGCCGCTGCGGATCTGGCTGGCGAGTTCCCTCAGATTGCGGTCGTTCCAAGCAGGTTCGATGCTCTTGAACAGCGCCGGCCGGGGCCCTTCTCCGTACCAGCCGATGCCGAACCCGTCCCCGTTCGTGGTCGTCGCGCCGAGCTGCGAGTGCAGACTCTGATCGATGAGCGAGTGCACCGGCCGGAACAGCAGGTCCTCGGCGAGGATCGGCTCACCGGAATATGCCATCCATCTGCACACATCTCCATTGAAACAGAGTGATCCGCGCCGACCCCGCGTTTCCGAGCGCCGACCCCGGCTTTTCCGAGCGCGACCCCCGGCTTTTCCGAGCGAACGGTACATTCGGTCGGTCTGCGGGCTGTTGCGAAATAGCCGAAGGTCCGCGACCGCGAACCACAGCGCCG
>NZ_JADZGH010000211.1:3137-31333 GCF_015865005.1 Rhodococcus sp. CX | reverse complement strand
GCGGCGGAAGCGCCCCAGGCCGCCGAGCCCGAGGTCGCCGAGGCTCCCGCCGCCGAGGAGACCCCGGCTCCCGCCAAGCCGGCCGCGGACGTCCCGCCGCCGCCGAAGGCGAAGCCGGGCGGCCTGCAGATCAAGGGTGGCATCAAGCCGCCTGGCCGCAGGTAATCTCTCGACATCGAATGGCCCCCTCCGATTCAGGAGGGGGCCATTCGACATTCAGGGATCCTCAGCGTCCGGCAGCCGGAGAACCTTTCGAGCGTCGGCAGAGTGCGCCGATCGCACCGCCGATCACAGGCCGGAACTTGTGCAGACCCTCTCGGACAGCGCATCCAGCGCTCGGCGTACGACCGGTCCCACCGTCGCGAGCGCCTCGGGCGAGGTCATCTCCCAATGGGTCACGGGCAATACGTGATCGTGGACTTCGCCCGTGGTGGTGTCGGTCCAGCCTGTAACTCCCTGCCGACCGTCGGCCCCCGCGGTGAAATACAGAATGTCGCCGTCGAACACTCCGGGGCGGTGATGTTTCTGCAGCGTCAGGTTGTGTTCGGCCGAGGCAAGCAGTCGGCGCACCAACTGTTCGGCGCGTTCGACAGGACTCCCCGTCAGTTCGGCGACCGTCGTGACCAGACCCGGGATGTCCTGCGGTGCGCCGTCGGCAAAACCGAAGCCGGCGAGCACATCACTCAGGGACACCTCGGCACGTTCGGACGAACCACCACCGGCGAAACTGTCGAGCATCGCGAGCAGTTCGACCGACTCGCCCGCGGCCTGGAGTCGAACCGCCATTGCATGGGCGATCACGCCACCGAGCGACCAGCCGAGCAGACGATACGGGCCGTGCGGTTGCACCCTCCGGAGTTCGTCGACGTAACGCTCGGCCAGATCGTCGAGCGAAGCGGGCGCGAAGTCCGGTTCGGCGATGCCCGGTGACTGGAGACCGTGGATCTCCGTGTCCAGATGCTGAGCCAGACCCGAGTAGCACCAAGACAATCCGACGATGGGGTGCACACAGAACAACGGGGTCCCCGGGCCCTGGCTGCGCAGCGTTATCACCGGATCGAGGGCATTCCCGGTCCCGGCTACAGCACCCTGGTCCACCAGGCGAGCGAGCCCTTCGACCGTCGACTCCTGGAAAAGCCACTGCAGCGGTACCGGCGCATCGAACTCGGCGCGAAGCCTCGACACGACCTTGGTGGCGACGAGAGACGTGCCACCGAGCGTGAAGAAGTCGTCGTCCAGACCCACCCGCTCGGCACCGAGGACCTCGGCGAACACCGCCGCCACCACTTGCTCGACCGGGCTGACCGGAGCCCGGAACTCGCGCGCCTCGAACACCGGCTCCGGCAATGCCTTCCGATCCAGCTTCCCCGACGCATTGAGCGGCAGCGCCTCGAGCAGCACCACCTGCGAGGGCACCATGTACGACGGCAAGACCCCGCGAACGGCGTCACGCACGCCCACCGCATCGAGATCCATACCCGCAGCAGGAACGACGTACCCGACGAGATGCTCACCCAGATCACCGCCGCGTACCACCGCCACCGCCTGCGTGACACCGGCGACGCCGAGCAGAGCCGACTCGATCTCGCCCAGCTCGATCCGCTGACCACGGAACTTCACCTGGAAATCGGTGCGCCCCAGGTATTCCAGCTCACCGGACGCGCTCCACCGCACGAGGTCACCCGTGCGGTACATCCGGCCACCCGAACCGAACGGATCGGCCACGAACCGCTCCGCCGTCAGGTCCACCCGGCCGTGATAGCCACGCGCCAACTGGACACCGGCCAGATACAACTCCCCCGCGACACCCACCGGCACCGGACGAAGCCGGGCATCGAGGACGACCACTCGCGAATTCCACTGCGGAAGACCGATCGGGACCGTCCGCCCCATCGCATCACCCGCGACGACCCGGCGATAGGTGATGCTCACCGCCGCCTCGGTCGGCCCGTACAGATTGTGCAGCGGCGCCGACGACAGGCGCGTCCACGCACGCACCGTCTCCGGTGGCAATGCCTCACCGATGACGAACACATCACGCAGCGTGATCAGATCCTCGGATGCAGCCTGCTCGGCGAACACCGTCAACATCGACGGCACGAAATCGGTGAGCGTCACTCGCTCCCGCGCCACCGTCCGGGCCACATACCCGGGGTCCCGGTGACCGTCCGGCGTGGCGACCACCAGATGCGCACCGACCTGCAACGGCATGAAGAAGCCCCACAACGACACGTCGAAGGTCGTCGCGGTCTTCTGCAGATAGACATCCGATGCGGTGGGTGCGTAGCGATCCCGCATCCACGCCATCTGATTCGCGATCGCACGATGCGGAACCGCGACACCCTTGGGCCGACCGGTGGACCCGGACGTGTAGATCACGTACGCCGTGTTCTCCGGCCGCAGCGGCGACACCCGATCGGCATCGGTAACCGGCCGATCGGAGCAGGACGACAGATCCACCTTGTCGACGAACACCACGGGGGCCGCTCCCCCGCCGGCGAAGCCGTCTCGCGAAGTCGACAGAACCGCAACGGGCCGAGCCGAATCCAGCACGTATCCGGTGCGCTCGAGTGGATGGTCCGGATCCACCGGAACGTAGGCGCCACCCGCCTCGAGCACCGCATAGATCGCGACCACCAGATCCAGACTCCGCCGGATCGCCAGCGCCACACGAGATTCCGGACCCACACCGATCGAGATCAGATGCCGCGCCAATGCCGACACCCGAGAATCGAACTCGGCATAGGTGAGCCGGTCACCCTCGAAACTCACCGCGACCGCATCCGGCGTGAGCGCCACCTGCTGCCGATAGCGCTGCAACAGCAACTCGTCCTCGACCCGATGATCGGTGTCGTTGACCTCGACGACGAGCCGATCCCGTTCGGCGTCGTCGAGCAAGACCACATCACCGATCGACATCGTCGTATCCGCGACGAATGCCCGCAGCACCCGCAGATACCGTTGCGCGAACCCGGCGATCGTGCTGTCGTCGAACAGATCGGTGGCATAGGCGAAATCCACTGTCATTCCACCGAACTCGGTATCGATTCCAGGACGTTCCGCGACCGTGAGCTGCAGATCGAACTTCGCCACCGAGAAGTTCGGCTCGACCGCGCCGATGGTCAGGCCGGGCAACTCGAACGCGGTCGGGGCGAAGTTCTGGAAGAACAACGCCACCTGGAACAGCGGATGCCGCGCCTGCGACCGAACCGGATTGAGCACCTCGACCAGCCGCTCGAACGGCACATCGGCATGACCGAACGCCGCGACGTCCACCGAACGCGTCTGCCCGAGCAACTCCGCGAAGGACTGCCCCGGATCGACCTGCGTCCGCAGCACCAGTGTGTTGACGAACATCCCGACGATGTCGTCGAGCGCGCGCTCACCACGACCGGCAACCGGTGTCCCCACCGCAAGGTCGCCGGTGCCGGACAACCGCGCCAGCAACACCGCGAGCGCTGCATGCATCACCATGAACACCGTGGCATCGTGCTCGCCGGACAGAACGGCCAACGCCTCGTGCAGGTCCGCAGGAACCTCCACCGTCAGGTTCGCCCCGCGATGGGACGCCACCTGCGGGCGGACCCGATCGGCCGGGAGATCGAGCTGCTCCGGAAGCCCGGCGAGCTGCCGCGTCCAGTACCCGAGCTGACGGGAGATCACCGACTCCGGATCATCCTCCGACCCCAGAACCTCCCGCTGCCACAACGCGAAATCCGCATACTGGACCTCGAGCGGCACCCACCCCGGCGCCTCACCCCGGCACCGAGACTCATACGCCACCATCACATCCCGTGCCAAGGGCCCCATCGACACACCGTCACCGGCGATGTGGTGCACCACGAACGCCAACACGAACTCGTCCACCGCATCCGAGATCCGGAACAACCGCGCCCGCACCGGCACCTCGACCGCCACGTCGAACCCCGCCGAGATCACCTCCGACACCGCCGGCACCACATCCGCCGACGCGACATCGACCGGCACCAGATCCACCGGCACGTCCTCCACCCGGAGAACCTGCTGCCACCCGACACCGTCGAGCTCCGGATACACCGTCCGCAACGACTCGTGCCGCGCCAACACATCTCCGACCGCCGCGGCCAACGCCGCCACATCCAACGCACCCGTCAACCGCAGCGCCAACGGAATGTTGTTCACCGCCGACCCCGGATCCAAACGGTTCAGGAACCACATCCGCTGCTGCGCATACGACAACGGAACATGCTCCGGACGCTCCCGCGCCACCAACGCCACCCGACCGCCGGAGCCGACATGCTCCGATGCCCGTGCCGCCAATCCCTCTACCGACGACGCCTCGAACAACACCCGCACCGGAACCGATGCATCCAACGCCGCGCCCAGCCGCGCGACCACCTGCGTCGCCGACAACGAATTGCCACCCAGAGCAAAGAAGTCGTCGTCCAGACCGACCCGCTCCACGCCCAGCACCTCGGAGAAAACCGACGCCACCGCCTGCTGCACCGACGTCACCGGCGCACGGAACGCCTGCGCCTCGAACACCGGCTCCGGCAACGCCTTCCGATCCAGCTTGCCGGACGCATTGAGCGGCAGCGCCTCCATCACGACGAACTGCGTCGGCACCATATAGCCCGGCAGCACATCGCTCATCTCGGCCCGCAACGTCGAGGACGACACGTCACCGTTCGGGACGACATAGCCGACGAGCTGACCGGAACGCACCGCAACCGCAGCCGCGGCCACGTCGTCGAGGCTGTGCAGTACCGCCTCGATCTCACCGAGCTCGATGCGCAATCCCCGCAGCTTCACCTGATGGTCGATTCGCGCGATGAAGTCCAGGCGTCCGTCCGGTCGGCGGTACACCAGGTCGCCCGTCCGATACATGCGTCCGGGCGCCACCGGGTTCGCGACGAACCGTTCCGCGGTGAGACGCTGCGCCCCCAGGTAGCCGCGGGCAAGACCCTCGCCCGCGAGGTACAGCTCACCGATCCCGCCGAGCGGAACGGACCGCAGGCGGTTGTCGAGAACGAGAGCGGTCGTGCCGGGAATCGGGCTGCCGATCGTGACCTGCTCGCCGACCTCCTCCGCCGTAGCCACGATGGTCGATTCCGTCGGTCCGTACGCGTTGATCATCGAACGGTCGGGCACCTCGGGATGGGACGCCCACTGCGCTGCGAGATCGGACGGCAGGGCCTCACCGCCCACCGCGACGACACGCAAGCCGTCGGATCGCGCGGGATCGAGGGACGCCAGAACCGCGGGGGTGGACAGGAAATGCGACACCCGCTGGTTGATGAGGAACCGCTGCAGGTCCTCACCGGCGAACGTGTCGTGCGGCGCGACGACGAGGCAGGCGCCGGAAGCGAAAGCAAGCAGCATCTCCAGCTGCGCCGCGTCGAATGCCGGGTTGTAGCTTTGCAGCACACGGGAATTCGGAGTCACTCGATAGGCATTCACAGCCCAGGTCGCGAGGGGCCCGAGGCCCCGGTGGGTGACGACGACGCCCTTGGGTTTCCCGGTGGAACCCGACGTGTAGATGACATAGGCCGCGTCGTCGACCGAAATCTGCGCATTCACCGGCTCCGCGGAACCGCCGAGCGAGTCCACCGTGACCCAGTGGACCCACGAGCCCACGCCCGCGGGAGGCGAGTTCTCGCAGATCGCGACACCGGCACCCGCTCCGCGAATTTCCTCGTCGACGCGGTGGTTCGGCTGATTCGTATCCAGCGGCAGGTAGGCGGCGCCGGTCTTCGCGACAGCCCAGATGGCCGTCACGAGGCCGACCGAGCGTGGCATCATCAGCGCGACCACATCCCCGCGGGTGACACCGGCCGCAACGAGCTCCTGCGCCAGCCGGTTCGATCGCTCGTCCAGCTCCCGGTAGGTCAAGGTGGCGTGGGTATCGGCCACCGCCGGCCTTTCGGGATGACGCGCCGCCGTCTCGGCGAGGATCCGAGCCAACGTTCTGGGGGCGTCCGGAGCGTCCCCTTCGAGGGGCGCACCGGATTCCAGCGGGATGTCCCGGACCTCGATCGTCGGATTCACAGCGACGGATTCGAGAATGCCCCCGAGCTGCCGCGCGATCGACGCTGCGAGGGATTCACCGAAAAGCTCTCGAACGAAGCGGATTTCGATGTCGATCCCCGCAGCCTCGGCACCCGACGACATTTCACGGAACGCGACGATCAGGTCGAGGTCCGCCGACGGGGACTCGTCACCGATGCCCGATATCAGCCCGACCTGGAGATGCCGTCCACCCAGGAGATCCGCGAGCTTGTCGTAGGGAACGTCCGGAGCTCGAAATGCCTGGGAGTCGAAATCCTTTGCCGCCCGCACCAACTCACCGAACCGATGCGCCGATTCGACAACGGTCCGGAGTGGGATCACGTTGCTGCCGGTTCCGGATTCGATCGGTGCTCCGATGACGACGTCGTCGTCCTGCCCGAGTCGCGACAACAGCACCGCGAGCGCTGCGTGCACGAGAACGAACGTCGAGGCGCGCTCCTGCCGAGCGAGTACGAGCAGCGCACGATGAATCTCCGCCGGGACCTGGGCTGTGGTCGTGCCGAATGTCCGGGTCGAGCCGGACGCGGATGTGCGCTCGACCTGCAGCGGCGCAGGGGTTTCGACACCGTCGAGCGCGCGTCGGCGTTCGGCCGAGGCCGCTGATGCCGCGTCCTCGGGCTCGACCGGGCGGAGCCGATGTTCGTGATCCCAGTAGCCGAACCTGCCCTGACGGTACATCCGGCTGCCGGGAGGACCCGCGGGGTTCGCAACGAATGTCGCTGCCGTCCAGCCGGCCCGTCCTTCGAAGCCCCGGGTCCACGCCGACGCCACCAAATAGATCTCGCCCATCGAATCGAGCGGTACCGGCCTGAGCCGCGTGTCCAGCAGGATCGCCGAGACGGGACTGTCCGGCAGACCGGACCATTCCACCGCATCGGACGGATCGAGGCGACCGCCTATCTGGTCGATCAGAGCCGGACCGGGTCCGATGCGCTGCCGAGCGCCGTCGTCGTCGGGGCTGTTCGCGATCGCGAGGGTCCGGGTCAGATTGGCGGCGCCGAGCTGAGTCATTGTCAGGCTCGCCGGCGGTCCGAACGGGGTGGATACATAGCCGACACAGGCCGCATGGTCGAGGCGGATCGCATGCCGACGCTCCGGGTCCGGCGGCGTGTCGGCATCGCGGGTTTCGTCCACGTCGATCCGGAGCACTCCGGCCGGGACGAGGAGCGGATCGGAGGCGATCGCGGCGACCACGCCGGCGTCCGCGAAGAAGAGGGCACGAACCGGTTCGGGAAGTTCCGGGTCGATCGGGACGAGGGTGGCGCCGCTGCGGATCACACCCCACGTCGCCGCGATCCGCTCGTTCGAGGGCGGCAGGACCACCGCGACCCGATCTTCCGCACCGAACCCGCGCTCGACGAGGTTCGCGGCGATCTGCCGGGAACGTTCCTCGAGGTCGTACCCGTCGGCGGTGCGCGGTCGGTTCGTGCGGTCGTCGGTGTCGTAGTCGTCCAGCACGTCGATCAGGGTTTGCTCGACGCCCGCTGCCGGTGTGGCGATCCGGGAGACGACGGCGTGCTCGGCTGCGGTGAGAATTTGGTAGTTGCCGATCGCGACGGTCGGCCCGGCAGTGACGAATGTCTCCAAATATCGTAGGAAACGTTCGTGGTGGCGTTCCAGTTCGTCCGGTTCGTAACGCGCGGGATTTGCTTCGAAGTCGATTCGTAGTCTGTTCGGATGAATTCCGGGGTAGATCGAAACGGACAAATCTTCGACCGGTCCGGTGCTGAGGACGTTGTATTCGCCGGTCACTTCGCCGAGCACAATTTCCCGGTGGAAGAGCATGATATTGACGAGGGGTCCGAAACCGGCGCTGCCGGCGGTGAGTCCGGACATTTCGCGGTACATGTCTTCGTATCGGTACCGCTGGTGCCGCAGCGCCCCGGTGATCTCGGCCTGGATCGTCCGGACGAGGTCCTGCGGGGTGGCAGTGGGTTCGACGCGCATTCGTAGCGGCACCACGTTGGCGAGAGTTCCACCGGACCGCTTCGCGGCGGCCGTGGTGCGAACCGCGACAGGCAGGCCCAGCACGATGTCGCTCTGTCCGGTCATGCGGGCAAGGAACGCCGCGAACGCGGCGAGCACGATGGGCACGGCGGTGGTGCCCCAGTCTGCCGCTGCCGCGTCCACATACCTCAACAGGCCCGGGCTCATCTCGTGCCGCACGAGGCGGGACGGCATGCGCGGGGGTCCGGATCGGTCGGTCAGGCGCGCCGGCCGGGGCAGGTCCGCGACTCGCTCCGCCCAATAGGCCCGATCGTCCTCGAATCGGGCAGTGGTCCGGTACGCGTCCTCCATTGCGTACAGTTTCCGCAGGTCGACGGCTTTCGACGGCGGCGCCTCGGTGCCCTGTATCGCGTGCGTGTACAGCTCGGCCACTCGATTCATCAGCGTCATCGCGCCGTGGCCGTCGAGCACGAGGTGATGGGCCACGCTCAGCCAGAAGTAGCGGTCTTCGGCGATGTGGAGCAGCTCGGTGGCGATCAGCCGATCCCGGTACAGATCGATCGGTCGGCTGTACCGCTCGACCATGTAGTTCCGGGCCGTCTTTACCGGATCGTTGTCTTCCCGGAAGTCCCGATACCGAAGCGCGTCCTCGATGGTCGGATCCACGACCTGGTAGGGCTCGCCGTCCCGGTCGAGGATCAGCAGCCCGGGCGACAGCAACTCACGGGACGCCCGGTCCGCCGCAGCGACGAGCACATCGAATTTCAGAGGGCCGCGAACGTCCACGTACTGGGCAATTGTGTACGGAACATCGGGAGAAATCTGCTGAGCGACGAAGAGTCCCCGCTGCGAGGGTGCCAGCGGAAACGGCGACAATGATGTTGATTCGCCGTCGCCCGACTTCGGCACGCCCGACCCCTTTTCGACACTCGGTGATCCCCGTACGCCACTGCGTACGTACAAAGACTTATCCTAGCGGGGAAAGAATCGTTACCTTTCGTATACATGACTGCACTCGGGGAGCGGTCGCATGTGTTCGACATCCGGTTACCGATCGGCGGAGACGGAAGCCTAGGAGTTGCATTTCATGGATGATCGGCCCAGCACTGAGCCGACCGGCGCAAGCGCCCTCCGGGAGGGAAGGAACCTGCGACGCCCACTGCTCGTGGCCGGCGGGGTTGTCGGGGCTGCAGTGATCCTGTGGTTCGGCTTCTCCACCTGGAGGGTGTACGACGGCCTGCAGGACGCGAAGGCCAGCGCCGAATCCGCCGTCGACGCCGCACTCGGCGGAGACATGGGTGCTGCCGGCGACGCCGTTGACGTCGCAGAGTCGTCGGCAGCGAGCGCAGTCGACTCCTCCGAATCGGTTCCCTGGCGAGTCCTCCGCCTCATCCCTCGCGTCGGCGCGCCGTTCGAGACCGTGCACCAGATCGCGAAGGTGACCCAGGGGCTCACCGCAAATGTCGCAAAACCGACCGTCGAGGCCGGCAGCGCATTCTCCCTCGACACGCTGGTTGCCCCCGGCGGTCGCATCGACGTAGCCCTGCTGCGCGACGCGGAGCCGATCCTCGCCGACGCGGCGATCGCGACGCGCCCGCTCGCCGAGCAGGCAGCACGCATCCCCGAGGCCGGCTTGTCTCCGGTCGACAACGCCCGGGTCCAGGTTCGGGATCTGACCGCCCGACTCGCAGATGCGCTCGACGAAGGTGCAGACGTCGCCCAGGTTCTGCCCGCGATGCTCGGAGCCGACGGACCCCGCAACTACTTCATGGCCTTCCAGACGCCCGCCGAAGCCCGCGGTACCGGCGGCCTGGTCGGCGGCTTCGGCGTCGTCAAGGCCGAGAACGGCGTGGTCGGGATCGACACCCTCGCATCGAACAACGACGTCCCCTACTGGGAGAGCTTCGAAACCCTGGATCTCGGTCCCGATTTCGCGGCCACGTACGCGTTCTCCGACTCCGTCACCACCGACATCCGCAACAGCAACTTCAGCTCCCACTTCCCGTACACCGGCCGGATCTGGCAATCCCTGTGGGAACAGCAGTCCGGTCAGCGCGTCGACGGGGCCATCGCCACCGATCCGATCGCCTTGAGCTACGTCCTCGAAGCCATCGGACCCGTCACGCTGCCCAACGGGGACGTGATCGACGCCGGCAACATCGTCGACGTCACGCTCTCTTCCAACTACCTGCGCTTCGCCGACGACAACAACGCCCGCAAGCAGTACCTCCAGGACATCGCCGCCGCGGTCGTCGCGAAGATGACCGGTTCCATCGAGTCGCCCAAAGCACTGATGGACGCGCTGTCGCGGGCGGTGAGCGAGAACCGCATCGCGGTGTGGAGCGACCGTCCCGAGGAGCAGGAAGTTCTCGCCGACAGCGCCATCGGCCACACAGTTGCGGACACCCCGGCGCCCTACGCCGAAGTCGTGATCAACAACCACGCCGGCAACAAGATGGACTACTACCTGCGCCGCGAGATCGAGTACCGGGCGGAGACCTGCACGGGTGACACCCGCAAGTCGACCGTCACGGTCCGCCTGCACAACGACGCGCCCGAAGAAGTGGTCGGCTATCCGCGCTACGTCGCCGGGATCATGGAGACCCGAACCGAGAAGGTTCCCGTGGGATCCAACCTCCCGATGGTCAGTCTGGTCGCCACACAAGGTGCCCGGCTCGACAAGGTCACCGTCGACGGCAACTCGGCGTTCCCGCTCCGCGGAACCGAAGTGGGGCATCCGGTTTTCCATATCCGCACAGCCGTCCCTCGGGGCGAGACCGTGGAGGTCGTGTTCGAAATGACCGAGCCGAGCGCACCCGGCGTCGCGCAGACGCCGATACAGCCTCTGGTCGACACCCCGACCGTGACCGTCGACGTCCCGGTGTGCAATGCGTGACCATTTGATGACCGAAGAAGGACGTTCAGTCGCAATCCTCGGCACGCGCGGCTATCCCAGCTACTACGGCGGTTTCGAGACCCTCGTGCGCAAGCTCTCCCCCTATCTCGTGGATCGCGGATGGGACGTGACCGTGTACGGACGCAACGGCACCACCGTGGTCGACGATCCGGGGCGCGATCGGCGCGTCAAGACGGTCACGACCGTCGGCGTCGAGTCCAAGGCACTGAGCACCCTGTCCTACGGGTTGACCTCGGCCGCTCATGCCACGCGGCGACGACCGGACGTCGCACTGATCATGAACGTAGCCAACGGTTATTGGCTGCCGCTGCTCAAGGCTCGCGGGATTCCCACCGTCCTCAACGTCGACGGCATCGAATGGGAACGCGACAAGTGGAGCACCTCGGCCAAGACGGTGTTCAAGGGCGGTGCTCATCTCACCGCTCGGTTCGCCGACTGTCTGATCTACGACTCGCACGAGATCGCCCGCCGCTGGCAGCGTGAATGGAAGCGGGACGGAATCTTCATCCCCTACGGCGGCGCCGTTCCCCCGCAACTCGCACCCGTGGACGGACTGCCGTCACGGTCTTACGCCCTCATGGTCGCCCGCTTCGTGCCCGAAAATTCGGTGCGCGAATTCTTCGCTGCGGCAGAGAAACTCAGTCGCGATTGGGATGTCGTGATCGTCGGATCGTCAGGGTACGGCGACGAACTCGACGCCGAGGCGGATCGGCTGTCCCGTTCCTCGGACCGCATCCACTGGCTCGGGCACGTCAGCGACGACGACAAGCTGTTCGCCTTGTGGCAGCACGCCGGCGTCTACTTCCACGGACACAGCGTGGGCGGCACCAACCCGGCCCTGGTGCAGGCAATGGCGTGCGGCGCGCCGATCGTCGCGCGTGACACGGTGTTCAACCGGGAGGTTCTCGCCGACTCCGCCCGATTCGTTCGACCGGACGGCGACGCCATCGCAACGGAACTCGCAGCGGTCATGTCGGATCCCGAGCTCCAGTCGAATCTCGGTCGGCGCAGTCGCGAACGTCAGGCGAGCCACTACACCTGGGACGGTGTGTGCGCGGCGTACGAGAAGGCGATGATCTCGCAGATCGACGCTCGAGCAGCAACCGGCCGAAATGCCCACCTCTGAAAACGATGGACGAAGAATGAATCGACGAACCGTGTCACCCAAGGTCCGCGCGGCCGCACTGTCCTCGCTGCTCACCGTCGGCGTCGCACTCGCCGGCCACACCGCGGCGGTCGCGGATCCCGTCGGCGAGACCGGAACCGACCTGGCCTCCTCGACCTCCGCTGCCGATTCGAGACTCGAATCGGTCACCGACATCGACGACCGGCACCTCGTCCTCGAGGTCTACTCGGCGTCGATGCAACGCGTGGTCCCGGTGCACGTGCAGCGGCCCGCGGACACCAGCGTCGCCCGTCCGACGCTTTACTTCCTGGACGGCGCCACCCGCAGCGAGAAGACCGACGTCGAGGAGTTCCTCGCCGACGAGAACGTCAACGTGGTCTCCCCCATCGGCGGCGAGAACGCCTACTGGACGGACTGGAAGAATCCCGATCCCAATCTCGGGGTGAACAAGTGGCGCACGTTCATGACGGAGGAGCTTCCCCCGATCATCGATGCGGCCTTGGGCACCAACGGGATCAACGCAATCGCCGGCATGTCGCGTGTGGGCACGGCCGCGCTGCAGCTCGCGATCGCGAAGCCGGGACTGTACAAGGGTGTTGCCCTCTACAGCGGCTGCGCAAACATCAGCGACCCGCTCGGCTACGCGATCGTGACCCTGTCGATGGACGAGTACGGCCAGGGTGATCCCGCCAATATGTACGGTCCCGCAAACGATCCGGAATGGGCGGCAAACGATCCGTATGTGAACGCCGAGAAACTCCGGGGCACAGAGCTGTTCATCTCCACCGGCAACGGGCTCCCCGGCAGGTACGAAACCCTCGACGGCCCCCACATCGACGGCAGCACAGCGACGTTGTTCCGTCAGGTCTACGCGGGTGGTTCGATCGAGGCGGTCACCAACTACTGCACCCACCGTCTCGCAGATCGCTTGAACGAACTGGAAATCCCGGCGACCTACAGCTTCCGCAACAGCGGAACCCATTCGTGGGGTTACTGGAACGACGACTTCCACGATTCGTGGCCCGTGTTGGCGGCATCGCTCGGCCTCTAGTCGACGTCCGGGCACGCCTGGTCGGATCAGCTACTTACGGACGTGCTACTCCGTACGTGTGGGATACCGTACCCGTATGAGTCGGTCTTCCGTCCGTAGGCTGCCAGGTGATGCCCGTCGCCGCGCCTTCACTGCGAGTGCCCGGCTGAGCCAACCTTTCCGGAGGTTAGGTCTACTTCCTCCTATTCTGGGATCCTGGGATTTCGATGGTCCCGAAATATCCGTCCAGACTGGGAGATTCAGCATTCATGGGTGGGCCGCCACGGTGCGCGCAACCGAGGACATTGTTGTTGTTGTCCAACTCGACGGACGAACCATCAGTCGGGCTATTCCGTCGCTCGCCCGGCCCGATGTCTTCGCAGTGCTTCACGGATTCCTGCATAGTGGATGGGCCATCACGCTCACTGTCGAACCGTCGTGGTCCGGCAAGATCCTCGAAATCGTAGCTATCGACAACGGGCACAAGAAATCGTTAGGAAGGCGAACTGTCCGGGTGGCTCGAGCCGGATCTATCATCCATGGCACGACTACAGGAGAGCTCGACCGTCCTCGACATGGCGATTCGTTGGCGGGGAATGTCCTTCACGTCGCTGGGTGGGCGGTCGTGGATGGCGAGGCCGCAGACACCGTCGAACTGCTTCTGGACGACGAACCACCGATCCGGTTACGCCGGGGAGAACCTCGCCCCGACATTGTCGCCGCCGAACAAACCGGCCTGAAGTTCGACATCGGCGCCGGCTACTCCGGAGCCGTACCGATCCGAGGACGAGGGTTGCCGTCGACACTGCCCCTTCGGATTCGTGCAACCGGCTCTAGTGGCAACGTCTGGATGTCCAGGCCGATAACAGTAAGAATCGAAGAATCGGCTCCTCTGCCGAGCCTTCCCGAACCTGCCCTGGTGCGGCAAGTTCCACCGCGTTCCCCCATCGACTCGCGCCCCCGAATCGCCGTGTTTGTGCACTCCCTGGATCTCGGAGGAGGTGAATTGTACATCCAGGAATTACTCCTCCGGCTGGCCACCAAGAACACCATGGAGTTCCTCGTAATCTCACCCCGAGACGGAGTACTTCGCGCCGAACTCGAATCAGCCGGTTTCTCAGTGCATCTCGGATCACCGATGCCGCTAGAGCCGAAACCGTACGTCGATCGGGTCACCGAACTCTGCAGCATACTGGCGACATGGCGGTGCGACGCCGTGCTGGCGAACACGCTGGCGACGTTCATAGGAATCGACGCCGCACTATCGTGCCAATTGCCGGTCGTTTGGGCAATCCACGAGTCGTTCGATATCGACGTCTTCAACGAAGCCTATTGGGGTCGCCAGCTCCCCACGGAGATCGGTGATCGAGCACGCAGCGCGCTCAGGGGGGCGGATCTCAACGTCTTCGTCGCGGATGCGACGCGCAAGATGTTCGAGAAAGCGGAACCAACCGCCCGAACCAGAACGGTCCGGTACGGCATCGACCTCGAGGCAATCGCGACGTATCAAGACACGCACGACCGCGAGGAGCTCCGCAGCGAACTGGGTTTCACTGATTCCGATCGAATCCTGCTGTGCATGGGAATGGTTCAGGAGCGAAAGTCCCAGTTTGCACTGTTGCACGCCTTCGCATCGATCCTCGACAAGAGCCCACACTCCAAGCTGATCATCGTTGGCTTCCAGCCAACGCCTTATGGTCTCGCCGTGCGGAAAACGATCGACGACCTGGACCTCGGAAACGCAGTACGACTAGTCGACGTAGACCCTGCCACCTACAAATGGTTCATGATTTCCGACATCCTTGTGAGCGCTTCGGACACGGAGTCTCTACCTCGATCCATCCTGGAGGCGATGGCTTTCGGCCTCCCCATACTTGCCGCCGATGTGTTCGGAATCCCCGAGGTCGTCGAAGACGGCATCAACGGCTGGCTGTTCGAAGCACGTAGTGGTTCCGCATTGTCCGCGGGACTCCTACGCGCAACCGCAGCAACGGATACAACGCTGGCCGAGATGTCGCGGGCATGCCGCGTGAGCTCCCGGGCATTCGATGGAGAGCGCTTCGCGGTCGAGTTCGAAGAGATTCTCATCGCCCTCGCACGAAAGGGTGCGAACGAACCTTAGACCATTGTGGGTTGCCCAATCGTCAACACACCGACCCGTCTCGGCCGCTATCCGCGGTGACCCAGCCGCACTATCAGGCCAGCGCCGACGGCGCGCGTTTTCCTGATCACAGACGCTACGCCCTCGGCGCGGTAGAGACCCCAAGCATTTTCCAACTTCCTGGCGGCTGCGCTTCGCCGGAACTTGCTACGCAACGACCACACGCGGTCAGATCGAACCTCGTACGGTTCCACGAATGCGGCCGACGCCGAGGGGTATTCGCTGTCAGCAACGGGTACCCATTGACTCTGCCTTCTCGGTCCCTCGCGATTCACGAGCTCTGCGGCATCCAACAGGTTCGCCAAATAGATCTCACCTTGCAGATGCGGCGACCATCGCAGTAGCGCTTCCCGTCGCGCCTGCGAGCCGACGTATCGGCGGACCGACAAGTCCTCCAGCAGCGTCGTCAGAGAGGTAATCCATTCTTCGGTCGTTGATGCGAGGAATCCGGTCCTTCCGTGATCGATCGCGTCACGGAACGGCTCGGTCGACGCGGCGACGACCGGAGTTTCCACCAGGGCAGCTTCAAGCCATTTGATAGCAGACTTCGCCTCGTTGAAACGGCTGTTCGCAGTCAATGGGGCGAGGCATACGTCCACATCGCGAAGCAGACGAGGCAGCTCGTACCAAGGCACAAAGGGAATCCGCTTGATTCGGTCGGAATACTGATCGAGTGCATCTGTCGGCGACAGATGTCCACCCAGCCACAGCTCGAGATCAGAGAACTTGGACATCATGGCTGCGACCGCCGGCTCAATGCTCGCCCAATCTGCGTCATGAGTGGTTGTGCCAGAAAAGTACCCGATGCGCAGCGGCCCCTTGGCTCGCTCGGTCATGAGCGCAGCGTCACTGGCCTGGGCCAGTAGGATTCCTACTCCATTGTCGAACTGTCGCGATGGCAATCCCGTCACTTCGGTTGCATGGCGACACAGTTCCGGGGTAGAGCCGATGAACATGTCGGTGGTCTCCATCATGGTCCGGTATCGAGCCACGCCATGCCACCAAAGTGACGCGTCCGATTCACTCAGACTGCCGAGTCCGTGTACTTCGTTCTTGAGATCCGGGTCAAAAATAAGGTCGTCGACGTCGTAAACGATCGGTACCGTGGAATTTTGAATCCGCACACTGCGAACCAGGTCAAGCATTTGCAGGGTCGCGGGGACTCTGTATATGACGATTGCATCGAATTCACGAGCGAGAAACGGGAGATCGGGATCCCGGTAGTGACGGATATCAACGTCGATGCCGCGCAAACGTAGTGCCTCCGCTGGCAAATGCGCACGATACCGAAGCGGCGCGCCTTGAATCCCGATGATGAAAAGCACTCGCCGGATGGCAATTTCCGATTCTGGTGTGCTACCCCGCTCCGATTCAGGACGCCGCTTGTCCGTGGACACAAGCTGGGAATACATGTCGATCAGCCCAGCTGTCTGGTCGGACAGTTCTCGAATCGTCGACGCCGACCCGCGCCCCATCATCCTGCGGGCGCTGGTCGGGTCCACAATCAGACTCCGCAAAGATGCTGCAAGTGCGTCGGAATCCGCTGCGGGAACGACAAGCCCGTTCCATCCGTGCTTGACGGCTTCCTCCGGACCCAACGTGTCGCTGCAGACAACCACAAGGCCCGCTGTCAGCGCTTCACGCGTCAGAATCGAGTGGGACTCACGCATGATCGATGGCAGGACGAGGACATCGTGCTCAGCCAATATCTCGGGAAGGGCAGCGGGATCATACGGCGGCAGAAAACGAACGGCTTTCGGGAGTGTGTTCGTTCGGGGTTCTGTCGTTCCATACATATCGAGACTCCAACCCGAAACATCGGAGAGTTCCCTCGCCGCTGCTTGGAGAAGGAGCGCACCCTTGAGGACTTCATTTCCGCCGGCGAACATCATTCGTAGTGGCTGCGCGTCATCGAATTCAGACTGCAGGACTGGAACCCCGGCACGTAGTTCACCGGTGGGGACCCCGTTCTCGTCCACCTCTAGTACCGCATTGGGCACCCCGTTCGCCCGAAGTACCCGCGCTGCGCTTTCCGATGGCGCAAGGATTACATCAGCGGCGAGGAGGTGTGACGCCAGCACCGAATTCCGCTCCGACAACCAACTACTTTCCACGGCACATGAACACACGCCACAACTTACAACGAGTGAACACGGCCTCAATTCGGATGACACCAGGAACTGACGCGCACAGAACCACCAGAAATCATGCATTGTCACGACGACACGTGCGCCAGAATTCTTCGCTGCGCGTACCAGCGATCCACCCAAAGTTTGGAGTGAATGGAGGTGAACTATATCCGGTTGAACCTCAGCAAGCCACTCGCAGAAGTCCTTCTCGACCTCGGGATTGACACTGTTCTTCGGATCGGCCCAGCCGATCCAGGGTGTCGTGACGATCCACCGTACTGTGACGTCGGCATCACGCTCGGTCCAGGTCGACAAGGGACGGAGGTTTAGATCGAGATGCCCTGCATAGACGTAACTCTCATGCCCCGATGCCGCAACCGCCCGCGCGAGGCGCTGGGGGGCGAGGGTGCCGCCGCTGATGAAATTCGGCGGATAGTGGGCCGACACCTGAACTACGCGCATTCATGAATCCTTCTGATACCTGCATCGAAATTCGACGCAGGATCCCACTGCAGCGAACTCGACTCACTTAGGGCTGATCATTCCTAGACTGCCCTAAACGTTTTCTGATCTTGAGGGCTATCGTACGAAGCTCTCCGTCCCGAAGATACCGCCATGCATTCGACAGACTTGAACGAAATGAGTCACTCAGAATCGAAGTCTTCACTGGATCGGGAGTGGTCTGCATGCGGTAGGCGTCAGGTGCTCGGCGCGGGTCCCGACAGAAATCGAGCAGGGGTGCGAGAACCACTGGCCATGTATATTGTTGCGCAACCTGCTCGACCCTTTCACGAATACGACCTCGTTCGGAGTCGTCCGTCAGCAATGCGATGAGCGCATCAGAAAGCGCTTCGACATCCTCGGGAGGAACCACGATTCCGAGCCCGTCTCTCGCAATGAGGGCGGAGAAGGTGTCGCCTTCCGTCGAGATCATCGGCAACCCGGCCCAGAGGTAATCGAGAATCCGAGTGCGGAAACTGAACGCAGTCTCGACGTGATCGAAATGCGTGCTGATACCGATCTCTGCGTCCAGGAGGTAGTTGCTCCGACTTTCGTAAGGCACCCAGTCCTCGTTGAAGAAGACATGCTTTCCCGTCAGGCCCAACTCGTCGGCCACACTGCGCGTCTTCAATGATATTTCAGACTCGGGTATGTCCGGATTCGGGTGCTTCATGCCGAGGAAGAACATTCGCACCTCTGGAACCTTCCAGCTGACCCGCTCGATCGCTCGGACGACGATGATTGGATCGAACCAGTTGTAGAGCCCGCCTCCCCATATCACGACCTTGTCGTCTGCCGCGATCCCAGGGACGCGCTGCTTCACACCAGGACCCGTCCGGGCAGGCTTTTCCGGAGACGTCCCGAACGGCACGACCGCTATCAGCTCCCGCAGCGATTGATCCATGTCATATGTGTCAGGATTGACTCGCCCCACGCCGGCGAGGTGTCCGATCCACAGATCACGCTGTTTTTCCGAGGCACACAGGAACATGTCGCCCCGCTCCAGTTGCTTTTGGAGTTCGTACCGGGCGGAGTCGATCGCAGCAACCCTCTGTTCCCGAGGCTTGAAGCGTTCAACTTCAAGCGATTCGAGATGAAATGGGTCGTACAGATCTACGACGATCACTTGCGGACAATCTCGCAACCAAGGGAAGTCGTTCATGAAGTATCCCTGGATCAGAACGACATCGGATCGACCGACTTCACCCTCGAGATCGTTCGGTCCGATTCCGACAGCCTGAAACCCTTCGCCCGCCCGGCTACAACCGCCGAATGCAACCAACCGAACGTCGTGCTCCTCCGACAGCGCCTTCGAGATCTCCCATGCGCGTATCGCGGGCCCAGCCATTTTTTCGCCGATGCGGTCCCTGGTCACCACGAGGACCCGAGTCATTGCGCAATCCTTTGCGTATTTTCGTTTGTCAGAGCCCATGCGGTGTTCATCCCCAGATAGCCTGCTGACGTCGTGAGGATGCCTCTACCTACATTGAGCCGGGCAACACCGCGCACTTCGTCGAAGACGTGCTGCATCGTTTCGTCATAGACCGTGCTGGTCAGTGTGTATTCGCCGGGAGCGAGCGGGAGGGAGTCCAGAATCAGCTCGGCTGCTCCACTTCCCTCGACACTGCCGACGATGAGTCTCTCTTCGCGCGTATTCCCAGTCCAGAGCTGCGTTCCGTCGGCGGATTCGAGGGAGATCGCGAAGACCGGATTGCTGATACGTTCATTGGCTGTGAAGCGCACGCGGATGACCACCTGAGAACCTGCGGGCACAACCCGGTCGAATTGCTCCCTGTTCCGGTCGAGTACCTCGACCGTGTCGACCACAGCCTCGCCGGATCCCCAACGGACCTTTCCGTCCTCGGTCGCGCGAATCCCTGCGCGAGTAGAGTCGAGGTACTTTTCGATCACCACGTCGGCCGGCCCGACTTCCTTGAGCTGCCCATGTTCGAGCCACACGGCGTGATCCGACATGTTCCGCAGCTGGCCGAGCGAATGGGACACGACGACAACGGTCCGGCCCTCGCGTCGGAACTGCGCGAACTTCTCCGCGCACTTCTCCTGGAACGCGGCGTCACCGACGGCGAGCACCTCGTCGACGAGGAGTACCTCCGGGTCGACGTTGATGGCGACGGAAAAGCCGAGGCGCACATACATACCGGACGAGTAGTTCTTGACAGGCTGGTCGATGAACTCCTCGACGCCCGAGAACGCGACGATCTCGTCGAACTTGCGCTCGACTTCCTTCCGGGTCATACCGAGGATCGAGGCGTTGAGATAGATGTTCTCTCGTCCGGAAAGCTCAGGATGGAACCCCGATCCCACCTCCAGCAGGGCGGCCATCCGGCCGTGCGTGGTGATCTTGCCGGAGTTCGGATACAGGATCTTGGCGAGACACTTGAGCAGCGTCGACTTACCGGAACCGTTGTCCCCCACCAACGCGAACGTGGAGGACGCCGGGACCTCGAGGGATACGTTCTTCAACGCCCAGAAGTCTTCGTGCACGGACAGTCGCCGCCGCATCACCGCACTCTTGAGTGACTGGTTGCGCTCGTGATAGATCCTGAACTTCTTGGAAACGTCGTCGACCACTACCGCCGGCGTGCTCATAGCGCCTCCGCCAATCCCTTTTCGTGCCGCTTGAAGATCCAATACCCCACCGCGAAAGTGCCTACCCCCCAGGCCACACACGCCATGCTGGTCGAGAGGTCGGGCCACCGGTTGTCGTAGAGCAGGTTGCGGAACACCTCGACGAAGTGCCCGATCGGATTGAGCTGATACAGGTCCAGTACGGTGACCGACCCGAAGAGCGGACCGATCCGGTCGGACTGTTCGGCAACGAGCGAAACGGGGTAGACGATCGGCGTCAGGTAGAACATCAACTGCAGGACGACCGTCATGATGTGGTGCGTGTCGCGGAAGTAGACGTTTGCGATCGAGAGCATCATCGAGATTCCGGTGGTGAACAACCACATGAACGCCATCGCGACGAGAACGAGCGGAATCCACGGCAACGGATTCGCGCCGATGACGAGCAGAACGACCAGCAGTACCAGCATTTCGATCGCCCACGTGTAGAGCCATGCGATCGAGTTCGATACGACGAGTGCGATGCGGGGGAAGTAGACCTTCTTGACCAGGTTCTCGTTGCCGACGAATGCGATCATCCCGCCGTTGGCGACGTTGGTGAAGAACGTCCACGGAAGCAGCGCGCACAGCAGCCACACGGCGAAGACGTCGACGCCACTCGGATCACCGGGTTCCGGCTGGATGCGGATGATGAAGGCGAACACCACCGTGTAGATGACCATCGCCGTGAGCGGATTCGCCAACGACCACAGCTGACCGAGCGCCGTCGCCTTGTACTTGCCCTTCACCTCGCGGCGAACGAGGTTGAGCACCAACTCGCGTGAGTCGACCAATTCACTGACTATCGACAACGGCAAGCGCCTCCTGCATCGGTGTTTTCTGCCGCGACCAGGACCTGAACGTCCCACTGGGCATGGCCCCCACCACCCTGCGCGTCGTCCGACTCTATCGGAGCGACCACTCCCCCGTATGACGTGGTGGTCATGCTGCCTCCCGTCTGCGGTTCCCCAGATAGCTGCGCAGGACCCGGTGGACCGACAGTTCCGCGCGGATCTGTTCACCGTCGGCGACGTCGCGCAGCCGGCCCGACAAGTGGCCGATCTTGCGGGCGGCAAGCAGGGGTCGCGACCCTCCGTCGGCCAGATGCTCCCAACCGGACTTGTCGACCTGTCCCCGCGTCCCCACGACCTGTGAGGGCGAAATCCGGTATCGCACAACCACACGGTCGTCGACGTCGATCGAATCGATCGCTGCGCCGACGAGAGAGAGCCACCGATCGTGCAGCCATCCGGCCGGCACGGGCGTCGCATACTGCACGAGGTGCGAGTCGATCATCATCGCGGCGCCGGTGGCCATCGGGTGACGCAGCAGCAGTCGCATCCGTTCGGCAGATGTCGCCTCGTTCCACGCGGCGGGCACCGGAAAGCGATCACGCAGCCTCGTGCCGGTGGGCACGCCGTCCTGATCGATCAGCATCCCGTCACCGACCGTGAGGAGAACGCGGCCCGACGACAGGCGGTCGCGCTGCATCGCCAATCGATCGGCTTCCCAGACGTCGTCCTGATCGGACAGCGCGATGTACCGGTATTTCGACGCGGCCCGCAAGCCTGCCTCGAAGTTCGCGGCGATCCGTGTGTACAGATCGCTCGTGCGGATCTCGGGAGCGCGAACGACCACCACCGGGATCCGTCCGTGGGTTGCGAAGTAGTCGACGACGAATTCGCTCGATCCGTCGGACGAGCGATCGTCGACGAGGTAGATCGCATCCGGTGTCGTCGACTGACCCGCAATCGAGGCGAGCTGCTGCTCGAGGAACCGCATCCCGTTGTGGGTCACCAGCACCACTGCGATGCCGTCGACGACCTCCGCATCGATCGACGAGCGGAGAGGGCTCGGAGCCGGACCGCTGTGGCCGAGAAGGAAGTCCCGTATGCCGGCGACCACCGCACGGAACTTCGCTCCGCGCGCATCTTCGATCGTCAACGCCAGGATGGTCGCGATCACGAGCCGACGCAGCGTCACGAGGAACCATCGTCGTTCCCGCCGGCCGTACCGCCGGAACATCACGAGGCGATTCCGGGTGATGTAGTACCGCCGCAGGGGGCTGTGGTGGGTCACCGAGACCCGGCGACCGAGGATACGGACGGATCCTCCGCTGCCGATCGGATGCGCAATCTGCACTCGATCGTCCGCGAACACCTGATACCCGTGAACCCTCAACCGCAAGCACAGATCCGTGTCGACCGCATCGATGACGAGCGATTCGTCCGTCAATCCGGCCGAACGCAACCCCTCCGAGTTGAAGACCGCTGCGGACTGGATGATCTCGGGTGTCGGCCGCAGTCCCTCGGAGGAGTCACGGTGGTACCGCATGCCACTGACCACCCCGGGACCGACGGCACCCCAGGCATGCGGTCGTGTCCTCTCCAGTTCATCGACCGCAGAGTTCATGGCATCGAACAGGGCCTCGTCGACCACGGTGTCCTGATCGAGCGTCATCACGAACCGCGCGCCCGCCGCCAGAGCCGCAGAGAATCCCAGGTTCAGGCTGTGCGCGATTCCCCGATTCTCGGGCTTCATCATCACCGTGACGTTCGGGCACGCATCCAAGTACCGGTAGAACGACGGATCGAGGGTGCGGCTGCCGTCGTCCACGACGTAGACCCGGTCCACGAGACGCGCCACCGTGGCGACTCGATCGAGGAGTTCGGTCGGGGGTTCGTAGCAGGCGAAGACGACAGCGTCGATCAGGGAAGTGTGCATCGGAGATCAGTACGCGCCTGCCCCGGCGACAACGGCCCGGACGGTCTTGACGACGATGAGCAGGTCCCCAACCATCGACCAGTTCTCCACATAGGACAGGTCGAGTCGCACCGACTCCTCCCACGACAGGTCCGACCGTCCGCTCACCTGCCACAGCCCGGTCATCCCGGGCTTGACGAGCAACCGGCGACGCACCGTTCCGTCGTATTCCGCCACCTCGCGCCGTAAGGGCGGACGTGGGCCGACCACGCTCATATCCCTGCGCAGCACATTGATGAACTGCGGCAGTTCGTCGATGCTGTACCGGCGCAACATTCGGCCCACGGGCGTGACGCGTGGATCTTCTCGCAGCTTGAACAGGACCCCGGCGCCTTCGTTCCTGTCCATCAGCGCCGCTACATTTCGGTCGGCACCGTCCACCATGGACCGGAATTTCAACATCATGAACGGTTGTCCGTCGAGACCGATGCGTACGGATTTGTAGAAGACCGGGCCTTTGCTGGTGAGTTTGATCGCGATCGCCACCGCAATCATCAGCGGACTCGCGACGAGCAGCACGAGAGCGGAAAACACCACATCGAATGCGGTCTTCGCGAAGCTCTTGGCACCGTGATATTGGGGTTTCTCCACATGGATGAGCGGGAGACCGGCGACCGGGCGCATTTCGAGGCGGGGCCCGGAAACATCGATGATTCCCGGAGCGACCACGAGGTCGATCTCGGAATCCTCCAATTCCCACAGCAGATCCCGAATACCGCGATGGCCCACCCTCTCGGTGTCTGTGATCACGACGGTGTCGGCACCGGTCTGCTCCAGCGCGGCGACCACGTCGATTTCGCTGCCGAGCACGGGGACCTCGGTGCCGGCCGAGCGGATCGTTCCGCCTCTACGGCCGTCGGAACCGGGGATGCAGGCCCCCACCACGTGGTATCCGTCGGCGGTCCCCCTCGAGAAGGATTCGATCAGGTCACGGATGGAGCGCTCGCCACCGACGACCAGCACCGCGGTCTGCAACTGACCGCGTTCGCGCCAGCGCGTCACTCGCCTGCGCCAGAGCCAACGGCCGAGAAGCAGGCCCCCCAATCCCGTCGGGAGGGCGATTGCGAGATAGAGGCGGGCCAGATCGAGCCCCGCGAGCAGCGCCACGATGGCGATGACGCCGAACATCCAGAACGTCGACGAGATGATCCGGCGGTACTCCTCGTCCCCGCTTCCCACCACGCGCGGGGACCGGGTGCGGAAGATCGCCAGGACGGACAACCACAGGGCAATCAGAACAACGGTCACGAGGCCGTAACCGACGAAACTGACGGCCTTGGACTGGACCTGCACATCGAAAGTCCCGAATCGGACCCACTGCGCCGCCAGGACCGCCACCGCCACGATCAACGTGTCGGTGATGACCAACCGCTTCACGTACGTCGCCGCCCACAGTCGACGCGCGACGGCACCCCGGTGGGATACGGCAATCGCATCTTCCGCGGATGCGTGCGTGGGCAGTGCCACGAACCCTCCTGGCACTCGAATTCTTGAACTCACGGAGCGTACAGAAGCCGGATCGTTATCAAGTTAAGATTCGTTACTTAACACCGCAAAGTGTGTTCCGTTACACACATTGCATCTGGATTCCACCGTGCGCAGGCAGCAGCACAGCGTTTTCCGTTATTCCACGTAACGATCACCTACCGCGTCGTTCGAACGGTCGAATTCCATTCCGCCGGCAGCGCGTAAGCAATTCGAAGTGATGTAATTCCGTGGTGCATAACGGAACCGACGTCCGGGGAACCGACAGGACCCGCGCCGGGCACAAATGCACGACCCCATCTCGTCGAGGAGTATGCGAGCGAATCCAGATGTCGATCTGCTACTCGTCGGCGCCCATTGCCGCCGCCAGCTGCGGCCACGACTCGTGCAACTCGTCCTGCCAGTAACCCCACGAGTGCGTCCCGAGATCACGGAACCGGACGGTCGCGGGGATGTCCAGTTCCCGCAGGCGGTCGGCGAGCCGGTGCGTGCAGACGTTGGTGGCCGCCTCGAGGAGACCACCCCACACGATCTGCTCGATCAGCCACGGTGCCTGCGGGGACCGGGGCAGGAACGGACTGTCGTGGGGGCCGGGGAGCCCGCTGCCGTTCGAAATGTACAGAGACAGGCCTCGCAGCTTCTCGGCGTTGAGGTAGGGGTCGTGCGCCTCCCACCCCGGGCCGTCGTAGGGCCCCCACATGTCCGTGGCGTCCTTCGCGCCGGCCACCTCGACGACGGACCGGACGTATGCCTGACCGAGGGGGTCGCTGGTCTGTGCGCACCCGCTGTACGACGCGACCGCCCGATACAAGCCCGGCGCCTGGATCGCCAGATCGAGCACGGACGTGGCAGCCATCGACAGGCCCGCGATCGCGTTGACGCCCGAGGCTCCGAGCGTGCGGTCCAGCACGGGAGGCAACTCCCGGGTGAGGAACGTGCCCCACTTGTTCGTGCCGGATGCGGGATCGTCGCGCAGCCAGTCGGTGTAATAGCTGATCATGCCCTCGGCGGGAATGACGACGTTGACGTTCTTGTCCGCGGTGAAGTCGAGGATGTCGGTCTGATTGAGCCAGGTCATCGCGTCCTCGCCGCCGCCGGCCCCGTTGAACAGGTACAGCGTCGGCCGCGGCACGCTCGGATCGGCGGGACGGATCACATTCAGGGTGATGGTGCGGTCCATCGCCGGGGAGTGCACGAACACATCCCAGCGCCGGTCCCCGACCTTCTCGATCCGCTCGACGACCGCGAGGCCGCCACCCGGTTCCACCACGGATCCCGGCGCAGCCCCGGCGGGAACATGGACGAGCGTCGCGAGCACGACACCGGCGAGCACCACTCCGGAAAGCCACGCCCGACGAAGCGCCGCGCTACCGGCACCGCCCTTCCGAAGAGTCTTCACGTCCGACAACCCCCGCAACCCGCCCCGACACGGACGGACGCACCGCATCCGTGTGATCAGGATTACGTAACGGAGGGGTAACGCGCAAGGATTTCGGCTTCTTTGCGCGGCTCGATGTTGATTCGCGTCAGGTCGTAGCCGTAGTGCTCGAGCACGCGACGATCCATGACGCGGCGCCACAGGGGCGGCACGAGCGAGACGAGGACGAGCACCGCGTAGCCGGCGGGCAGCTGCGGTGCCTCCGGCATGCTGCGCAACGTCTGATAGCGGCGCATCGGGTTCGCATGATGGTCGCTGTGTCGCTGCAGGTTGTAGAGGAACAGGTTGCTGCACACGTGGTCGCTGTTCCAGCTGTGAGGCGCGGCGACCCGCACGTAACGGCCGTCGGGCCGCTTCTCCCGCAGCAGACCGTAGTGCTCGAGATAGTTCACGGCCTCGAGGAACATCACGGCCATCACGGCCTGCACGACGAGCCACGGTGCGATCTGCCAGCCGAAGGCCGCGACGAGGGCCGCGTACAGCACGACACTCATCGCCCACGCGTTGAGGATGTTGTTGCGAACCGGATTCCACGGCGACCGTCCGCGGCGACGCAGCCGCGCGCTCTCGTAGCTCCAGGCCGAGCGCAGGCTGCCGATCACGGTCCGCGGCAGGAAGCGCCAGTAGCTCTCTCCGAAACGAGCGGTCGCAGGATCGTCGGGCGTCGCCACCCGCAGATGGTGACCGTGGTTGTGCTCCACGTAGAAATGCCCGTAGAAGGACTGGGCGAGCGCGACCTTCGCGAGGCGTCGTTCGAGCGTCGTCCGTTTGTGTCCGAGTTCGTGGGCTGCGTTGATACCGACCCCGCCGACGACGCCGAGCGTCGCGGCCATCGCGAACTTCTCGAACGGCCCCATCGGGCAGTTCACCCAGGTCCAGCAGCCGAAGACCAGTCCCGCGTACTGCAGCGGCAGGTACAGGTACGTGCACCGGCGGTAGTACTTGTCGCGCTCGAGGGACTTCATGACCGCCTCGGGCGGATTGGTTCGGTCCTCGTCGACGAACCGATCGACGAGCGGCGCGATCACGGCGATGACGATCGCCCCGGCCGCCCAGAAGACACCGAGGTGCAGGTAGCGCACGAGAATCCATGCCATGAACGGGCTCAGCGGAACGGCCAGTCCGAACAGCCAGAGATGGCGTTTCGGATCCCTCCATCGCGAACCGATCTCGTCGTCCATCGGCATTGCCGACCCCCCGGACACACCCAATTCCACCACATACTTCCAGCCGCATTGCTACGCGCCGGCTGTCCTCGCCCCCGAACACAGCCCCCATCGCCTCGAAGAGTAGTGCACGGAGGTTGGGCCCTCGGTGGTCCGTGACAGAGGCCACAAACAGCACAACGGTGGTGCCGGGTCCAATACCTGGGCACCACCGTTGTGAACGGGGAACGCGAATTCAGATGGCGCGGACGCCCTGCGCCTGCGGACCCTTCTGACCCTGACCGATCTCGAACTCGACGCGGGCACCCTCATCGAGAGTCTTGAACCCGGTGCCCTGGATCTCGGAGTAGTGGACGAAGACGTCCGGCCCCCCACCGTCCTGTTCGATGAACCCGAACCCCTTCTCCGCGTTGAACCACTTCACAGTTCCCTGCGCCATTTCCGCTGACTCCCTCTACATCCACACCCGGACGTCACCCCGACGCCGCGGTCAAGTGGCCATCATCGCACTGATTGTGACGATCGTCGCGGCAGACGCGTCGGAGGTTTCGGAAAATCCGGTTGAAATGGAGTTGCGCGCCGGTGGCACCATGGACGCCGTGACTATCGGAGAGCAAGGCCACCTTCACCACCGCATCACCCGCCCGCTCGAGCAGTCCTCGAAGCTGCAGAACGTGCTGTACGAGATCCGCGGGCCGGTACACGCCCACGCCGCGCGACTGGAAGCGGAAGGTCACCGCATCCTGAAGCTGAACATCGGCAATCCCGCCCCGTTCGGATTCGAGGCGCCCGAGACGATCGTGCAGGACATGATCGCCGCTCTCCCGCACGCCCAGGGCTACTCGGAGTCCAAGGGC
>NZ_JADZGH010000211.1:0-3127 GCF_015865005.1 Rhodococcus sp. CX | reverse complement strand
CGCGATCGTCACACGCTACGAACTGGTGCCGGGCTTCCCCAAGCTCGACATCAACGACGTCTACCTGGGCAACGGCGTCTCCGAACTCATCACCATCACGATGCAGGCGCTGCTGGACGACGGCGACGAGGTCCTCATCCCCGCACCGGACTATCCGCTGTGGACTGCGATGACCTCCCTCGCCGGTGGCACTCCCGTGCACTATCTGTGCGACGAGTCCAACGACTGGAATCCGGACATCTCCGATATCGAGTCGAAGATCACCGATCGCACCAAGGCCCTGCTGGTCATCAACCCGAACAATCCCACGGGCGCGGTGTACTCCCTCGAGGTCCTGACGCAGCTGGTCGAGCTGGCCCGCAAGCATCAGCTGCTGCTGCTCGCCGACGAGATCTACGACAAGATCCTCTACGACGACGCGAAGCACATCTCGCTCGCGACGCTGGCCCCCGACCTGCTCTGCCTGACCTACAACGGCCTGTCGAAGGCATACCGGGTCGCCGGCTACCGCTCCGGTTGGATGACCATCACGGGCCCGAAGGAACACGCTGCCGGCTTCCTCGAGGGTGTCGATCTCCTCGCCTCGACGCGCCTGTGCCCGAACGTCCCGGCGCAGCATGCGATCCAGGTCGCGCTCGGCGGTTACCAGAGCATCGAGGACCTGATCCTGCCCGGCGGCAGGCTGCTCGAACAGCGCGATGTCGCGTGGGAACGGCTCAACGCGATTCCGGGCGTCAGCTGCGTGAAGCCGCGCGGTGCCCTGTACGCCTTCCCGCGGCTGGATCCGGAGGTGTACGAGATCCACGACGACGAGAAGCTCGTGCAGGATCTGCTGCTGCAGGAGAAGATCCTCATGGTCCAGGGCACCGGCTTCAACTGGCCGAACCACGATCACCTTCGGATCGTCACGCTGCCGTGGGCCCGCGACCTCGCCGTCGCCATCGAACGGTTCGGCAACTTCCTGTCGAGCTACAAGCAGTAGCGTTCACGCAGGTCACCGGCTCGGTCCGCGCTTCGGGCCGGGCCGCACCCGGCGTTCGCGGTGGGGTTCGCTCCGAATTTCCGGACACCGAAGCCCGCCGTGACACGCCCGAGACGCACGACACGCCGATCGTTGTGGAATGTATTTTTCGAGCCCTGCGGACGCATTTCCGCAGGTAGAAGGTCCCTAATAGGTCCCGAATCGGACAATCGGACCAAGCGGTGAGGCGAGACACACCTCAGAAGACTTTCCCGAACACGGACATAGGAAGTAAGTTTGTCCATGGCACGGCGCGACCGTGCCGGGCTCCCTGACCGACGCCATCCCCCCTGTGCGAGGTCAGGTGAAGGTGGCGGGGACACCCCCCCTGCTCCCCGCCACCACCAGCCCAACTCTTTCTCCTCCGGCCCCGAGCACATCGAACGCTCAGTCGCCACGGCCCGTGAATCTCGGCGGGAAACTCACTCGCGGTCACGATTGAACCACAGATTTTCTGGGTAAGCCACACAGAAGGCTCGTTCCGGGCCTATTTTTTCGTGCCTGTGGCACGATCTTGACGCATCAACTTGTGCGCAGAGCACAAATGAAACCCCCAATGGAGCCTGGACGGCCGTGCCCCCGTCCGGACATCCCGCAGAGGGTGGCTAGCCTGTCCCGGTGAGTCACGGACACGGACACGGGCACGGGCACGACGGTCCGGTCCCGCTCGGCCCTACTGCGGCCCGGGTGGTCGTCGGACTGCTGACAGCCATCGGCATCGTCGTTCTGCTGGGCACGGCCGCCCTGTGGCCCAGCAGCAGGTCCATCGACATTCCCGCGCCCTTCCAGACATCGGGCGGCGGCGCCGTGGTCACCGAGGCGGGCACTGTCGTCACCCAGGACACCGGCTCGTGCGGGAGCACCTCCTCCGGCCGCGTGTTCACCGGCAACCCGGTGCCGCCCGCGACCGACGCCTACCAATGTGCCCGCAGCGTGATCGCCATCGAATCGGGTCCCAACGAGGGCACCCGGACCCTGCTCGAGATCGCCCCGGGCCCGGGACAACCGGAGTTGCACGCCGGGGAGAAGATCCGGCTGGTCCGGCAGACCGATCCGTCGGGCGCAACCCAGTACTCCTTCTACGACTACGCCCGCGGACTGCCCATCACCCTGATCATCGTCGCGTTCGCCGTCGTGATCGTCGTGGTCGCACGGTGGCGGGGGTTGAGGGCCCTGCTCGGTCTGCTCGTCGCGTTCGGCGTACTCGTCGGTTTCATGCTGCCGGCACTACTCGACGGAAAACCGGCCGTGCCGGTCGCGCTCGTCGGCGGGTCGCTCATCCTCTACGCCGTGTTGTACCTCGCGCACGGAGTGAACCTGCGTACGAGTTCGGCGCTGCTGGGCACCCTGGCGTCGATGGGCCTCGCGGCGCTGCTGTCCTATCTGGCGATCCGGCTGACCAATCTGACGGGCCTGTCGGAGGAACAGAACACCGACGTGCAGTTGTACCTCGAGCACGTGAGCATCACGGGTCTGCTGCTCGCCGGATTCATCATCGGATCGCTCGGTGTCCTCAACGACGTCACGATCACGCAGGCGTCGTCGGCGTTCGAACTCGCGGCGATCGACCCGTCCGCGAGCCGCCGCGAGGTGTTCACCTCCGCGATGCGGGTCGGTCGCGACCACATCGCGAGCACCGTCTACACGCTGGTGCTCGCGTACGCCGGCGGCGCGCTGCCGCTGCTGCTGTTCTTCAGCATCGCCGGACGATCGATCTCCGACGTCCTCACCGGCGACGCGGTCGCCATCGAAATCGTGCGGGCCTGCGTGGGCGGCATCGCCCTGACCCTGTCGGTGCCGCTGACCACCGCGATCGCGGCGCTGCTCGCCCGGCCCGTCGGATCGGGTGGCGGGGCCGCGCCCGTCGTCGAACGACCCCGTCGGGAACCGACCCGCGGGCGGCACGCCCGCTGATCACTGCCCGGACATCACCGTGCGGGCAGCTCGATCCGGGGCAGCTCGATCCGCGGCAGCTCCACCGTCGGCAGGACGGGGACCGGGATGTTCAGCCCAGGGATCATCGGCGGGGGCGGCGGCGTCTCGGGGGCTACCGGCACCTGCCGCTGCGTGGTCGGTTCGGGTTCCGGCTCTTCGGTGGTCGTGGTG
>NZ_JADZGH010000210.1:47692-72813 GCF_015865005.1 Rhodococcus sp. CX | reverse complement strand
TCCCCACCCATCCCCGCCGCTCGCCCGGCTGCTCGAGAGCACCGAATCGGCGTCCTGGCTCGATCGCCCCGCCACGGTGGTCCGCGCCCTGGTGAGGCCGGTCGCCGACGGCCCCGCCGGAGGTGTGCTGCGCGGTGAGTTCCTCGGCCATCCGCTGCATCCCGCACTGGTGGCGGTCCCGATCGGCGCGTGGTCCTCGGCTGCGGTCTTCGATCTGGTCTTCCGCAAGCCGGACGCGGCCCGGCGACTTCTCGGAATCGGTCTGGCCGCGACCCCGCCGACCCTGCTCACGGGGTGGTCGGACTGGTCCCGCGGCACCACGATCCAGCGGCGGGTCGGGCTGATCCACGCACTGACGAACGCCACGGGCATCGCGCTGACGGGCGCGTCCTTCCGACGGCGGCGGTGCGCCCCGGAATCCTCGACGTCGTCGGTGGCGCTGAGCCTCGCGGGCCTGGGGATGATCGGTGTCGGCGGCGTCCTCGGCGGTCACCTGGCGTACGCACTCGGAATGGGCGTCTCCCCTCGCGCACACACCCACGACACCGACGCGACCGGCCCCGCCTACGACCCCGTCCTCGCCGAACCGGTCACGCCCGCGGATCGGTGAATCAGGGCTCCAGCTGGATCTTCACGGCACCGTCCACCTTGCGCTGGAAGATGTCGTACGCGTGCGGCGCCTCGGACAGCGGGAGCCGATGCGTGGCGAAGGTGTCGACGCCGAGCGGGTCGTCGTCGGTGAGCAGCGGCAGGATCTCCGGCACCCAGCGATTCACGTTGGCTTGCCCCATGCGCAGCGTGATCTGCTTGTCGAACAGGGTCAGCATCGGCATCGGGTCGGTCGCGCCGCCGTACACACCGCTGAGCGAGATGGTTCCGCCGCGCCGCACCACGTCGATCGCGCTGTAGAGCGCGGCGAGCCGGTCGACGCCGGCCTTCTGCATCAGCGGTTCGGCGACCGCCGACGGCAACAGCCCCGCCGCGGTCTGGGCGAACTTCGCGACCGGGCTGCCGTGTGCCTCCATGCCCACCGCGTCGATCACCGAGTCGGTGCCGCGCCCGTCCGTGAGATCACGGATCCGGTCGCCGAGCTCCCCGTCGGTCCCGTTCAGGTCGATCGTCTCGATTCCCCGCGCCTGGGCTCGGGCCAGCCGCTCCGGCACGAGGTCGACGCCGATCACGCGGGCACCGTGATGGTGCGCGATCCGGGCCGCCATGTCGCCGATCGGTCCCAGGCCGAGGACCGTGACCGTGCCGCCCTCGGGAATGTCGGCGTATTCGACGGCCTGCCAGGCGGTCGGCAGCACGTCGGACAGGTACACGAACCGGGAATCGTCCGGACCGTCGGGGACCTTGATGTGCGTGGACTGCGCGTGCGGGACCCGCAGATACTCCGCCTGCCCTCCCGGAAGGCTGCCGTACAGCTTGGAGTATCCGAACAGCGCTGCACCACTGCCGTATTCACGTACCTGGGTGGTCTCGCACTGCGAGAACAAGCCGTGCCCGCACATGAAGCAACCACCGCACGACACCTGGAACGGGATCACCACCCGGTCACCGGCCTTCAGGTTCGTCACCTCGCTGCCGACTTCCTCGACGATGCCCATCGGTTCGTGTCCGAGGATGTCGCCCGGCGACATGAACGCCCCGAGCACCTCGTACAGGTGCAGATCCGAGCCGCAGATGTTGGTGGTGGTGACGCGGATGACGGCGTCGGTCGGCTCCTCGATCCGCGGGTCCGGCACCGTGTCGACCTCGACCTTGCGCTTGCCCTGCCACGTCACGGCCTTCATCGTTGCATCCTTCCTCTCGCGTCCCCCGAACCGGATCTCCCCTGCCCCGGTTACCGCCGGGGGTTGCCGTTCAAACGCCGCGCACCGACAGCGCGGCGTCACGATCGACGGAGCAGCCGGATCACCGCGCGTTCGACGATCTCGCGGGCCTCGTCGTCGGACTTGCTGCGGGCGGCTCGCCGCAACGCGGCCCGTACGGTGCGGCCCTGTTCGTAGGCCGCAACGACTCGCGGATCGACGTACGAGCCGCGCGCCACCGCCGGCGTGTTGCCGAGTTCTTCCGCGACCCGGCGCATCACCTCGGCCTCGGCGTGGGCCAGGGCGCGGTCGCCGGCCGGGGGCTCCTGCTCGGCGAAGGCGGCGGCGGCCAGCACGGTCGCGTTCCAGGTGCGCAGGTCCTTGGCGCTGCAGTCGTCGCCGGCGAGTTCCTTGAACCGTGCGTTGATGTCGTCGGCGTGCAGTTCGCGCACGGTCTTTCCCTCGCGGTAGGTCAGCAGCCGGCCGCTCTCGCTCGGGACACGACGCAGCGCCCGCACCGCGGTCGCGAGATCCGGGTCGTCGACGGCGACGACCCGCCGGATCCCGCCCTTCGCGGGATAGTCGAAGGTGAGAACGTCGCCGCTGATCCGGACGTGACTGCGCAGCAGGGTCGCGACGCCACGGGTGCCGTTCTCCTCCGCGTACTCCTCCCCGCCGACGCGGAACACGGCCCGGTCCAGCAGGCGCAGCGCCACGGCCTCGGCGCGGCGACGCCCGGCTCCGCGGCGCACGAGATCGTCCTGCACCTGCTGTCGCCACTGCGGCAATCGGGACGCCATCGCCAGCACGCGATCGTGTTTCTCCTCGTCGCGTTCGGCGCGCCACTGCTCGTGGTACAGGTACTGGCGGCGACCGGCGATGTCGGTGCCGTACGCCTGGATGTGACCGTTCTCGTGGGGGCAGATCCAGACCTGCTTCCACGCGGGCGGGATCACGAGGGCCTCGATGCGTGCACGGACCGTCGCCGTCACCGCGGCGCCGTCGACGCCGATGTAGGCGAATCCACGTCCGCGCCGCACTCTCCGGATACCGGGCGTGCTGGTCACGCTCCGCCGCAAGATCATCCGTCCCTCCACCGGCACTGTCGCATTCGGGGGAATATCCCGAATCGACCGGGCCTACACAGCGTGTTTGGTCTCGTGCTCGCGGGTACCCGGGGCGGACGACGAAAGGACGGTGAACCATGAATTCTTCGGAAACGGGCCCGCTGGCATCGCGACGGGTCGCCATCCTGGCCACCGACGGCGTGGAGGAGGCCGAACTCGTCGAGCCCCGGCGTGCCGTCGAACGCGCCGGGGCCGAGACGAAGCTGCTCTCGCTGTCCGCCGGGGAGATCCAGGCGATGAACTCCGACGTGCATCCGGCCGGCAAGTATCGCGTCGACCAGGCGGTGGCCGACGCCTCCGTCGACGATTTCGATGCCCTGCTCCTGCCGGGTGGAACGACGAACCCCGATCACCTGCGGCAGGACTCCGCCGCGGTGGCATTCGTCCGGGACTTCGTCTCGTCGGGACGTCCGGTGGGCGTCATCTGTCACGGGCCGTGGACACTTGTCGAGGCGGACGTGGTGCGAGGCCGCACCCTCACGTCGTATCCGAGTGTGCGCACAGACATTCGGAACGCCGGAGGCACGGTGGTGGACAAGGAAGTGGTCGTAGACCGGAATCTCGTGTCCAGCCGCAACCCCCGCGATCTGCCCGCGTTCTGCGACGCCATCGTCGACGTGTTCTCACGAGTGACGCAGAGCTGACACCCGCACACCGCACGCTACACACGAAAGGTCGGCCGCACACGGATATCCGTGTGCGGCCGACCTTTCGACGGAATCTGTGGTGCCGGCGGAAGTGACGCGCTAGGAGCGGGCCTTGTCGGCAGCCTTCTGCTCGGTGGTGGCACCGCTGCTGACGAGAGCTCCGGCCGCGTTCTCGAGATGCGCGCGCACGAACCACTGGAACTTCTCGAGCTGACCGGTCTGCCCGATCAGCAGGTCCTCGGTGATGGGATCGAGTTCTCCCACTTCGGATATCGCCTTGCGGTTGTCTGCGATCAATCCGTCGTACACCAGATCGAGGGCGGCGAGGTGCGCCTGCGCGCTGTCCCGCCCCACCGAATAGTCGTCCCAGGTACGATTCTTCACGATCGCTCCGGGCGTGCCCTGCGGCGACGCACCCAGCGCCGCAATACGTTCGGCGGCATCGTCGGCGTAGCCGCGCACGAGCTCGACCTGCGGGTCGATCATCTCGTGTACCCCGATGAAATTCGGGCCCACCACGTTCCAGTGAATGTGCTTGAGAGTCAGGTGCAGATCGTTGTAGGCGCTCAGCCGTTCCTGGAGGATCTCCGCCACGCGTCCGCCGTCCTTCTCGCTCAGACCCGGAACTGTGAACTTACCCATGCGTTCTCCTCTCTCCAGCGATGTCCCTCCGGCGTGCGGAATCGGCATCGCGGTACCGGTCGATGTACGACATCTACCCGGCCGGTTCCAATGCTAAACACAGACAGCGGTTCCGGGGATCCGAAACGGTGACCTGATACACTCTCGCCACCGGAGCGGAAGTACGGACCGCAGTTCCGTTGAAGACTTTCGGGGACGAATCCCGAAAGCCCAGGCACCGCTACGTTTCCGCGGACCGCCGCCGCTGCCGAAATTGTGCGAAATAGGGGCTGAAAATCGTGACGAATACGACCTCCTCGGATTTCCTGGTAGTGGCCAATCGGCTGCCCGTCGACCTCGAACCCGATCCGGACGGAGGTCCGGGAACCTGGCATCGCAGCCCCGGAGGCCTCGTCACCGCGCTCGAACCGATCCTGCGGCAGACCAACGGCGCGTGGGTGGGCTGGCCGGGAACCCCCGATGTCGACCTCGAGCCCTTCGTCGAGGACGGGTTGACCCTGCATCCGGTTCGGCTCACCGAGACCGAGGTCGCCGAATACTACGAAGGTTTCTCCAACACGTCCCTGTGGCCGCTCTACCACGACGCCGTGGTCACGCCCACCTTCGACCGCAGCTGGTGGAAGACGTACGTGCAGGTCAACGAGCGGTTCGCCCGAGCGGCCGCGCAGGCGGCGGCGCCCGGGGCCACGGTCTGGGTGCACGACTACCAGCTCCAGCTCGTACCGCGCATGCTCAGGGAGATGCGCCCCGACCTGACGATCGGTTTCTTTCTGCACATCCCGTTCCCGCCCCCGGAACTGTTCCTCCAGCTACCGTGGCGCAGGGAGATCATCGAGGGTCTGCTCGGAGCCGATCTCGTCGGCTTCCATCTCCCCGGCGGTGCCGACAACTTCCGCTTCCTGACCCGGCGGCTGCTCTCCGCGCCCGCTCCCCGCCCCGGCTCGGCCGGCGCGGTCGAAGTCGGCGACCGCCTCGTGCGGGTCGGGGCGTATCCCATCTCGATCGACTCCGCCCACATCGACGAGCAGTCACGCTCCGCATCGACCCAATTGCGGGCCAAGCAGATTCGTGTCGAACTCGGCGACCCCGACACGGTCCTGCTCGGCGTCGACAGACTCGACTACACGAAGGGCATCGACATCCGGCTCGAAGCGCTCCGCGAACTCCTCGAGGAGGGCACCCTCGATCCGGAGAAGATCGTCATGGTCCAGCTCGCCACGCCGAGCCGTGAACGGCTCACCGCCTATGCGCAGCTCCGCGACGACGTGGAACGACAGGTCGGGAACATCAACGGCAAGTTCGGCCGGCTGGGCCGGCCCGTCGTGCACTACCTGCACCGGCCCGTCGATCGCGACGAGCTGATCGCGATGTACGCGTGTGCCGACACCATGCTCGTCACGCCCCTGCGCGACGGCATGAATCTCGTCGCCAAGGAATACGTCGCCTGCCACGGCGACGGCAGCGGTGCCCTCGTGCTCAGCGAGTTCGCCGGGGCAGCGTGGGAGCTGCGACGCGCCCATCTGGTGAACCCGCACGACCTGGACGCGGTCAAGCGCGCGATCGTCGCCGCCGTGACGGAGGAACCCGCCGTCAAGGCACGACGGATGCGCTCGATGCACACCCAGGTGATGAAGCACGATGTCGACCGGTGGGCGCGCACTTTCCTCGACGATCTGCGCGCAGCCCGTTCCTGACCATCCGATCCCGGTCGGTCACGTGCTGGGTTCGGGCAGGCGGCAGTCCTCGATCCTCGGATTGACACCGAAATAGTTCAGCGGGCCCGCGAGCACCGTCACGACCACCGTCGCGACACCCGCGCAATTCTGCTCGGTTCCGCTGAAGTAGCCACGCTGCCCGGCCGCGATCGCACCCACGACCAGCCAGATCAGCACCACGAGCGTGACGATCCGCACGTTGGCGACACCTCCTGTGACGACGGGTGCGGCCGGGTCCCGCAGGACTCCGGCCGCCCCCGGACGACATCTTGCTGTGAGCGTTACTGCTGGGCGCGCTGCCTGGCCTCGTCCGCTTCGGCTTTCGCCCTGGCCTTCTCCGCCTCCGCTTCCTTGCGGGCGACCTCGCGCTGATCCTCCGCCTTGTCCTGCTGGGCGCGGCCCTCGCGGGTCAGATCGTCCTGGCCGGTGACGGCACCGACGGCCTCCTTGGCCTTACCCTTGACGTCCTCGACGACGCCCTTGACGGCCTCGCTGGGGCCGCTCTTCTCGTCTGCCATGCGAATCCTCCTGTCGGAACTCTTCACTGACGCACAGGGGCTACCCCGCCGTGGCCGGTCTCAACCCGCCCGGAGATCTTGTTCACATCATCGCGGCGATCAGACCGACGATGACGGCGACGAACACCAGCACGATGACGATCACCGCGCCGAGCGTCATCCACCCGGTCACGGGGAAACGCTTCCTCGTCTCCGGTTCCGGAGCGGACAGCCCGGAGGTACCGGCGGATTCGGGTGGCGTGGTGCCGGGCGGCACTCCTCCGCCGGGCTCGAGACCGGGCGTGGTGCCGGGATCTGGATCGGTGTTGCCGTGTGGTTCGGGATCGGGAACTGTCATCGGACCCACCTTCCGGACGGAACGTGTAGTCCTCGTCGCATACCCTCACTCGACCGCTGCGACACCTCCCGCGACCCCGCCGTAGTCCGCGACCGCCCGCAGCGCGTCCTCTCGGGTTCCGCGGGCCGGGGTCGTGCGCAGGGCCCCTCCGTCGTGCCGAAGACGATCCATGAAGGCCCGCACCGCCGACGGCGGGGGAACCCGCGTCGACCCTAGGTAGCCGGCGAGGATCATGTCCTCACCGGATCCGGTCTCGACGGCGAGCGCCCACCCTTCGTCCGGGGTCCAGACGAGAGCCACTTCACGGCCGGGATACAACTCGAGCTCCGGAATGCCCACGTACGCCTCCCAGGCGCCGTCGTCGCGGGCCGCCCATTTCCCTTCCGGAATGCCCAGTTCCTGGGCGACCTGCTCGATGTACCGGGTGAACCCTCGGACCATCACCTCGTCACCTGACGGCCGTTCCATCACGCTCTCCTCACATCCGCAGGACCGGCACGGATCCGGCGGGACGGGAATACCCACGTCGGACGAATCCGACACGCTGTGTGTTCCCAGTATCCTCCCGGCCCGTCTCGTTTGGTCGAGTACTCGCACGGGCACTCGTCCGGTAGGTCCGAGGGAAGGGAGACAGCGCCATGCCCACATGCGATACCTGCGGAAACGACTACGACAAGACGTTCACCGTGACCCGCGCCGACGTCACCGGCACCTACGACAGCTTCGAGTGCGCGGTCCAGGGGATGGCCCCGGTGTGCGCGCACTGCAGCTGCCGGATTCTCGGCCACGGCGTCGAGGTGGACAGCACCATCTATTGCTGTGCGCACTGCGCGCGTGCCGCCGGCAGGCCCGAAGTCACCGACCGCGCCGAACACCACTGAGGAGGTGCCATGAGCCAGGACGTCGAGAAGCGGTGGCGCGATCCCGCGACCTTCCGATCCGCGATGTGGTACGCGGCGATCGTCGTCGCTGTCGCGCTGCTCGTGCTGGCGGTCGGGGTGGTGTGGGGACTGGCCGTCTCCGGAGACCGCTGCGCCGAGGAGTCGTTCGCGGTGTGCACCGCGCCGGCGAAGCAGATCCTCGCGTTCGGCCCGCCCGTGGTCCTGCTGATCGGCGGGCTCGGCGCGCTGTACCGCGCATTCCGCACATGGCAGCGACACGGGACGTGGCCGATCTGGCAGGGCGTCGGATGGGGTCTGCTCGTGGGGATGATCGTCTTCCTGATGTTCTCGTTCGGCGTCCTCGTCAGCGACTGAGAAACGCCGGGTTTGCCGGTCTCGCCCGGGGGTAGTCACGGTACGAAACCGTTGCACCCCGGACGGACCACCGCATTCCCGGATCGGAGGACAGGATGACGAAGACCGGACCCGACGGCGCCGCGGGCACGCCCGAACAGCGCGATCCGAAGGACAGGCAGCTCGACGGCTTCCGCGTGGACCGCAACTCCGGTTACCTCACCACTCAGCAGGGCGTACGGGTCGACCACGACGACGACTCCCTCACGGCCGGCACCCGAGGACCGACACTCCTCGAGGACTTCCACGCACGGGAGAAGCTCACCCACTTCGACCACGAACGCATCCCGGAGCGGGTCGTGCACGCGCGGGGCGCCGGCGCGTACGGCTTCTTCGAGCCCTACGACGATTCGCTCGCCGAGGTCACCACCGCCCGGTTCCTCACCACACCCGGGGTGCGTACCCCGGTGTTCGTGCGGTTCTCGACCGTGGCGGGGTCACGCGGTTCCGCGGACACGGTCCGTGACGTCCGCGGTTTCGCGACGAAGTTCTACACCGAACAGGGCAACTACGATCTGGTCGGCAACAACTTTCCGGTCTTCTTCATCCAGGACGGCATCAAGTTCCCGGATTTCGTGCACGCGGTGAAACCGGAGCCGCACAACGAAATTCCGCAAGCGCAGTCCGCGCACGACACGTTCTGGGATTTCGTGTCACTGCAGCCGGAGACGCTGCACGCGGCGATGTGGCTGATGTCGGACCGCGCGCTGCCGCGCAGCTACCGGATGATGCAGGGCTTCGGAGTCCACACCTTCCGGTTCGTCAATGCCACGGGCACCGGAACATTCGTCAAATTCCATTGGACACCGAAACTCGGCACGCACTCACTGGTGTGGGACGAGTGCCAGAAGATCGCCGGTAAGGACCCGGATTTCAACCGCCGCGATCTGTGGGAGGCGATCGAGGCCGGGCAGTATCCCGAGTGGGAACTCGGTGTGCAGTTGGTTCCCGAGTCGGACGAATTCGCTTTCGAATTCGACCTTCTCGACGCCACGAAGCTCATTCCGGAGGAGCAGGTGCCGGTGCAGCCCGTGGGGCGGATGGTACTGAACCGGAATCCGGACAACTTCTTCGCCGAGACCGAGCAGGTCGCGTTCCACACCGCGAACCTGGTGCCCGGCATCGATTTCACCAACGATCCGCTGCTGCAGGCCCGCAACTTCTCGTATCTCGACACCCAACTGCTCCGGCTGGGCGGACCGAACTTCTCGCATCTGCCGGTCAACCGGCCCGTCACCGAGGTGCGCACCCACCAGCACGACGGATACAGCCAACCGACCATCCAGCGGGGAAAGGCGTCCTACCACAAGAACTCGCTCGGCAGCGGGTGTCCGGCACTGGCCGACGAGGAGGTCTTCACGCACTACGCGAAGCACGTGGACGGGCACGTGGTGCGGGCCCGCAGCGACAGTTTCACCGACCACTACAGCCAGCCACGTCTGTTCTGGCACAGCATGTCCGAAGTCGAAGCCGATCACATCGTCGCGGCCTTCGGCTTCGAGCTGGGGAAGGTCACCGACGTCGACATCCGCGAACGCGTCGTCGCCGAGCTCGACCTGGTCGATCACGGCCTGGCATCACGGGTCGCAGGTGAACTCGGCCTCGACGCCCCACCCGAGTCGTCGCTCGTCGACATCGTGCCGCCCTCCCCCGCGCTCTCCCAGCTGAACACTGCGATGGACAGCATCGTCGGCCGGCGCGTCGCGGTACTCGCGGCCGACGGTGTCGACGTCACCGGCGTCGACCGACTCGTCGAGGCGCTCACCGAACGGGGCGCGATCGTCGAGGTGCTCGCGCCCAAGGGCGGCGGCGTGCTCACCGGCGGTTCCGGGGGCGACATCGCCGTCGACCGCGCGATCAACACCATGGCGTCGGTGCTGTACGACGCGGTGGTGGTCCCGTGCGGGCCCGACGCGATCGCGACCCTCCGGAAGGACGGCTACACGCTGCACTTCCTGGCCGAGGCGTACAAGCACGCCAAGCCGATCGCAGCGTTCGGGGCGGGTCTGGACCTGCTGCCCGCCGCCGGGCTGCACTGCCCGGTCGCCGAGGGCCCCGACGTCCTCACCCATGCGGGTGTGGTGACCTCCACGGCCGCCGAGGCGTCACTGCCGGGAGAGTTCTTCGACGCCTTCGCCGACGTCATGGCGCGGCACCGGGCATGGGACCGCGAGGTGGACTCCGTGCCGGCATGACACTCGCCGGATCCGGCACGCCGTGGGCGGGAGCCCATCGCGCGCCGGATCCGGATGTGTCAGATCTGCTTGGGCAGCGTGGTCACCGTCGCGCCCTCCTCCGTGCGCTCCGGCAACGGCTGCAACGGCAGCGCGTCGCGGTCGTCGGCGAGGGACGACAAGTGCCGCAACACGATCCCCTCCCGCAGCGCCCACGGACTGATCTCGAGGCTGTCCAGGCCCAGTGCCGTCATCGCACAGTCGGCCACGATCGCGCCGGCGAGCACCTGCCGGGCGCGGGACTCCGACACACCGGGCAAGCGGCTGCGGTGCTGTGCGGGCATGCCCGCAAGCTTGTCGATCACCCGGCGCAGCTGGTCGAGCTGCAGTGTGCGGGCAACGAAGGGTCCCTTGCGCTGGGCCGGGGAACCGGTCAGCCGAGCCAGCTGCTTGAACGTCTTCGACGCCCCGACGGTAACGTGCGGATCGCCCTCCCACTTCAGTCGGTCCGATGCGTCACCCAGGGTGTCCCGCACGTCTCGGCGCAGCCTCTTGAGTTCCTTCGCGGTGGGTGGGTCGCTCTCGAGATAGCGGCGTGTCAACCGGTTCGCACCGAGCGGCAGCGACAGCGCGATGTCCGGCTCGGTGTTGCGCCCGAGGGCCAGTTCCATCGAGCCGCCGCCGATGTCGAGGACCAGCAGCCGGCCCGCGGACCAGCCGTACCACGCGTGCACCGCGAGGTAGGTCAGCCGCGCCTCCTGATCGCCCGAGAGGTATTCGGGGCGGATACCGGACGCCTGCACGATCCGGTCGAGCACCGCGTCCCGGTTCTCGGCGTCACGGATCGCCGCGGTCACGAACGGGAACAGCCGATCCACTCCGTACCGGTACGCCGCGTCGACCGCCGTCGCCACCGCGCTTGCCGCGCGGTCCGCGCCTGCGACGCTGAGGGATCCGTCCGGCTGCACCTCGTCGGCGAGCCGGGTCGGCACCCGGATCGCGTGCACGGGCAGCGGGGGCGCACCGACCTCTGCCTCGACGATCTGCAGCTGGGCCGAGTTGGAACCGATGTCGAGTAGACCGAGCCTCACCCCCGGGGGGTACCCAGCCGCGGGGACGACGACACGTGATCGGCGCTTCGTCCTACTGCGCGACCACCCGGAAGGTGTCGAGTTTCGGGTCGGTGGCGTCGGGGACGGCCATCCCGGCGGCGAGCCCGCTGCGCAGATAGTCGACGACCGCGTCGTCGATCAACTCGCCGGGCACAACCACCGGAATGCCCGGTGGATAGGGCGTCAGTTGCTCGGCCGCGATGCGTCCGGGCGCCTGTGCGGCGGGCACGTCCTCGACCTTCTCCGCGAAGAACGCGTCCCGGGGCGACATCCGGGATTCGAGTTGCAGTTCGTCCGGTGACGGCAGGCGGCTCGAAACCGTCCGCCGCGGCCGCGCAGGCTTCGAACGCCCGGATCAGCCGGTCGGCGGTCTCCGGGCCGTCCGCCATCGACATCGTCGCCATGATGCGGCGGTGGTCGGACAGCCCCATGTCGACCCGGCAGTGTTCCCGGATCCAGTCCGCGAACTGATAACCGGAGGCACCGGTCTCGCTGACGTCGACGAGGATCTGCAGTCGGTCCAGATCGTGCGAGGCTTCGTGGCCGAGCAGTTCGTCCTCGAGGACCTGCAGCCCGGGAATCTGCGAAAGACGTTCGCGCAGTTGCCTGCTCAGCTCGAGCGCGTCGCCCAGCAGCCTCTCGCCACGCTCGACCATCTGCCGGCGCCACGCGTCGATTCCGCTGTAGACGAGCACGTTCGGGCTCGTCGTCATCAGCAGGTCGGCGCACGTCGACAGGTGGGCGAAGTCGATGAGATCTCCCTGGGTGTGGAAGACCGAGCCCTGCTCGAATCCGGCACCCATCTTGTGGACGCTGACCACGCACACGTCGGCGTCGGCGTTCATCGCCCAGGTGGGCAGATCGTCGTGGAACGGCAGGTGCGCGCCCCACGCCTCGTCGACGATGAGCGGCTTGCCCCGTTCGTGGCAGACCTCGGCGATGCCCTCGATGTCCGCGCACGTCCCGTACGGGCTGGGTGAGACGATCAGGGCTCCCACCGCGTCCGGATGCTTTTCCCAGCCTTCCCGGATCTGCTCCGGCGACGGCGGATGCGACATGTGCCGCTCGGCGTCCCACTGCGGGGTGACCCACCGCGGCTGGATGCCTCCGAAGATCAGCCCGGCGACGACGGATTTGTGGGAGTCGCGACTGAGCAACAGCCCGCCCGAACTGTGCCCGGCCACCGCCATCATCGCCGCTTTCACCGACAGCGAGCTTCCGCACGTGGAGAAGAACGCGTGCTCGGCGCCGACGGCTTCGGCCATCAGGTCCTCGGCGTCGGAGAGGTAGTGGTTGCGCGCGAGCCGGTCGTCGAGTCCGCCGGTCGCCAGCACATCGAATCGATAGGCGTCACCGAGCACGTCGAGCGCGCGCGGGTCGGCGCCGCGGCCCTGGCGATGTCCCGGCGGGCTGAATCCGTAGCGGTCCTGCCGGTGGTAGTCCGCGAGCGCGTCGAGCAGCGGCGCCCTCCCCTGATCCTTCCGATCTCCGCTCATGCCGCAGCGGGTACCCGTTCGGGACCGGTTCGATTCGGCACCACGGGGTACCCCTGCGCCATGGAACTGATTGCAATCCTCATTCTGATCGGCGTCGTCGTCTTCGTGATCGCCAAGAGATCGGGCCCGCGCCAGCAAGGATGAACCCCTCGTCAGCCAGCCGATCGACACCCAGCCGATCGACTCCGCCCGGAGTCACGGCAGGGCGGGCGCGAACCTGCGGTAACCGTCGCGCACGTCGACCCATCCGTCTCCGACACGGCGCACATCGGCCCACCGGACCAGGAACGCACCGCGGTGCCGCCACCGCAGATAGCGGGCGATCAGCGCCGGGGCGTCGACCGAACTCCGTTCGTATCCGAGGAACGAGCCCGCGGATCTCGGGCTGACCAGCAGCGCCGCCAGGGTGGGGCCCTCATTCCCCGAAAGAGCGAACCGGACGTCGACGACCGTGCCGAGACCGTTGCCGTCGCTGTCGCGGACTCGCGCCCCGACGATCTCACTCAACCGCACGACGACCTCCCGGGATCCGTCCGACGACGCGGTCGCGGACCCATCGTTCGATCCACAGGTGGTCGAGGTCGTCACCGTGCACTGTCAGGTGCACCGCCACGTCGATGCGGTCCACGTCGGCCCAGTCGATGCGGTCCAGCCGCGAGTCCGGCGGTGTGCCGCCGAAGATGCGCGTCGGCAGCGCGTTGCCGCTCAGGATCGCCTGCACCTGCGGCGGCGCCGCCCCGGCCGGGATCTTCCGGCCCGTTTCGATGCCGTCGAGCTCGAGATCGTCGACGGTGGTGACCGGGCGGCCGTCGACGTCGACGAGCAGCCGGTCCAGCAGGTGCAACCGCGCGTCGAGGACACGACCCTCGATCGGCAGCCGAGGCAGAGCGTCCGATTCGGTCACGATCCGGCTCCCGTCATGATCAGCAGGGGTACGGCAGCGGCCGAGGCGGCGACGATCACGGGCACGTAGGCCAGCGCGAAAGCGTTGACGACCCGGCCGTTGACGTGCTCGCCCATGTATTCGGGGTCGTTGGCGACGATGAGGATCGGAATGTAGGTCAACGGCAGCGCCACCGCCGAGAACACCACAGAAACCTCGGTCACCAGAACGGGATCGACGCCGGTCGCGAGGATCGCGAGTCCCACGAGCAGCGACACGATCATCACCAGGTGGAAACGGGCGGCGTCCGCGGGAGCCCGGAACTTGCCCCACCGCCAGCCGAAGAACTGCGCGAGCGTGTAGCCGCTGGACAGCGTCGTCTCGAGGGCAGCACCGAAAGTCGCGGCGACGATCCCGACGATCGCGAACGCCAGCGCCAGGCGACCGCCGGCCTCCGCCACCGGCAGGACGATCTGGGAGAGGGATTCGACGCCGATGTTCTGCGGGAGCAGCACCACCGCGGCGCAGGCGGCCACACACACCGACAGGACCCCGCCGAGCGGGAAACCGACGAGCACGTTGAGCCGGGCCTTGCCCAGGTCCTCGACGGTCCACTTCTCCTCGAGCGCACCCGACGAGAAGAAGAACACCTCGTACGGCGTCATCGCCGCACCGAACAATGCGACCGCATAGAACCAGTACACCGCGGTCGACTCGGCTTCGGGGACGGCCGGGGCGAGGATCTGCTGTCCGAGTTCACCCCAGTCGGGCCCCAGCAGGAACAGCGCCACCCCGAACACGATCAGGCACAGTCCGGCCAGTCCGGTGACGTTCTCCATGACGGTGAAACGGACCCGCCAGATCACCAGCCACACCGCGAACGCCGCGACCGGCATCCACATCAGGGGCCCGACGCCGGACGCGAGTTGCAGCGCCAGCGCGACGCCGCCGACCTCGGCGGTCAGTGTCATGAGATTGATCAGGAAGGACGCTGCGAGGTCCGCCAGCGCCGCGCGGGGACCGAGACGCTCGCGGATGATCTCGAACGTCGCGCGCCCGCTGACCGCGGCGACCCGTCCGGCCATGTTCGCGTACAGGCAGATGCCCCCGACCCCAAGCACGACGACCCAGACCAGGCTCAGCCCGAAACGGGATCCGACGACCGCGTTGGTGACCAGGTCCCCGATATCGAGGAAACCGCCGATGGCGGTGAGAACGCCGAGTGCGACGGCGAACAGTTTCGTCACCGCGCGCCCTCCCCGAACGCCGACAGCGTGTCGGTGAGCCGGCGAAGTTCCTGGTCGAGGGACGCTGCGTCCGCGGACCCCGGCACGCCGGCGACGTGCCCGCGGGCCCGGCCGAGCACCGCTACCGCGTCGTCGAGGTAGCCGAGCAGCACGTCCCGGTGCGCCGCCTCCTCCGGCGACGCCGTCTCGGCGGTGGCCGTAGCGCTGTAGGAGGTGAGAACCGTCTCCAGAGCGTCGTCGAGCACCACGTCCGCGTGGTTACCGGTGGTGCGGTGCGCAGTGACCAGCGACAGTCCCAGCTGGGCGGACGCGGTCGCCGATGCCGCATCCTCCGCCGCCCGCGACAGATCCCCCTCCGTTCCCCCGGGCAGACCCGAGCAGCCGCACGACAAGGACACCGCCACGATTCCTGCGACCACGCCTCGCCGCCAACGCACCGGAACCTCCCGAGCTGCACCGCCGCATACGGTGCGCACAGGAGTACCCCGCGAACGGAATTTCAACCCGCACGGTCGGTTTCCTGCACACCCGTCACAGAAGGCGACCGTCTCCCCGCGGTCGGTGCCCCTCGGCGGTTCGGGAATCGGGACCGAGTGGTCGAGGTAACACCCTTCGCGGCATAATCGCGGAATGACCGATTCGACCACGGATACCCGCGCAGGACGGGAGCTGCGCGCCGACAGGCCCCAGCGTGTCGGCAGCTTCCGGTACATCGTCGCAACCGACGAATGGGAGTGGTCCGATGCGGTGGCTCGGATGCACGGATACGAGCCCGGTACGGTGCATCCGACAACGGAATTGGTTCTGTCCCACAAGCATCCGGAGGATCTGCAGCAGATCACCGAGGTGCTGAACGCTCAGCGCACGACCGGCAGGCCGTTCAGCAGCCGGCACCGGATCGTGGACGTCGCCGGGAACGTCAAGCAGGTCGTCGTGGTCGGTGACCAGCTGCTCGACGACACCGGCGCGGTCATCGGCACGTCCGGGTTCTACGTCGACCTCACCGAGAGCTACGCGGACGAGATCCGTGAGACCGTCGACGAAGCGATGTCCACTTTCGCCGAGTCACGCGCGATCATCGAGCAGGCCAAGGGTGTGCTGATGGTCGTGTACGGAATCTCCGCCGAGCACGCCTTCGAGATCCTCACGTGGCGGTCTCAGGAGACGAACACCAAGCTCCGGGCGCTGGCCCAGCGCATCGTCGACGTCGTCACCGGCGGATCCGGACCGAAGATTTCCGATTCCTCGCGAAACGAGTTCGACCACTTCCTGATGACCGTGCACCGGACGATCTCCCGCGAGGATCGCCCCGCGAGCCGCCCCTGAGCGACCTGCACCCCGGGCCGGCTCGCGGGTATCACCCGAACTGTCCGATTCAGCACAGTCCTCCCGAATCGGCACAATCCCCGATCGATCACGTCCTCATCGTTCGGTTCCGCGCTTGGTCACCGCGTCACGCATACGGTCGAGCAGGCCGGTGACCGGGCCGAGGATCTTGTCGCCCGGCGGTTCGTCCGGGGCGGACGGGTGCGGCCGCGTCGGCGCCAGCTTCTTCGTCGACTCCACCTTCTTCCCGAGGTCGATCAGTTCCTCCTGGGTGAAGACGCTCCGCATGTGCGGGAAGATCTCGCTCTCCTCCTCGGCGACGTGTTCGCGGACCTCCTGCATCAGCAGTGCGAGCTGGGCTTCGAACTCCGGCGTCCGGCTTCAACCCCTCCAGCCGCTTCATCGTTCTCTCGGCCTCCGCGTGCTCTTCCTTGGCATGCTCGGCCTCGCTTTCGCTGACCTTCTTCTTCACGGCCGGATAGACGTCGGCCTCCTCGGCGACCGAATGCCGCACCAGCTCGATGGTCACCTGGTCGGTGAGATCCTTGCGCCGCTGCCGCGCCTCGTCGGTTCCGATGCCGTGGAGTGCCTCGAGTTCGGCGAACATCCGTTCCACTTCGCGGTGATCGTGGGTGAGGACCTCGATCACGTCGCGCTCGCTCGTTGTCATCGCTACCTTCCCTTCGATTGCTCCAGTGGCGGGTAACCCGGTCCGGGTTCCCGGAAACCGTTCGGCCGCCTGCCGATTTCCGGACCGCGGGGTCGATTTCCGAACCTCTCGGGTGTGGCAGTCGACTTTGTGGGTATCCCTCGGTCGTCCCGGCCGGCCACTGTCGATACGGCCGTCACCCGATCTCGTGGGAAGTGAGCGAACTCGTGCGATCCGTTCGTGTTGCGTCGGTACCCGCCTCGCATGTCTACGTTCGGCACCTGGCGGATCCGGACGGCGACGGGGTGACGCGGATGCCGGATCCGGTGCCGGCGGACGGCCGCACGGTTCCCGGCGGCTGGTGGCCTCCGCTGATGCTCGAGCCCGGCTGGGTCACCGAGCACCACCACGAATTCGACGTCTTCCACGTGCATTTCGGATTCGACGCGATCGAGCCTGCCCAGCTCGAGGACATCGTCGCCGAGCTCGACGACCATCGAATCCCGTTGGTGTACACGGTGCACGATCTTCGTAATCCGCACCACGACACTCCGGGTGCACACGAGAAACAACTCGACGTCCTGATCCGCGGCGCCACCGAACTGATCACCCTCACCCCCGGCGCGGCGGCACGCATCCACGAGGTGTGGGGACGCTCCGCCACGGTCGTCCCGCATCCGCACGTCGTGGAGAAGGAGTGGTTCGACCGCCCGCGCCCGGCCGAGGACCGGTTCGTGGTCGGTGTGCACGCGAAGAGCCTGCGCGCGAACATGGACGTGCTGCCCGTCGTCGAAACACTGTCCGAGACAATCGGTTCGCTGCCCGGAGCGATCCTGCGCATCGACCTCCACGACGAGATCTTCGATCCGGGCAATCATTGGTACGCACCCGACACCGGAGCCGCACTGACGGCCTTCGTGGACCGCCCCGGCGTCGAGGTGCTGGTCCACCCCTACTTCTCCGACGACGAGTTGTGGCGCTACCTCTCGTCGCTGACCGTCTCGGTCCTGCCCTACCGCTTCGGCACGCACTCGGGGTGGCTGGAGGCCTGCCACGACCTGGGAACCGCCGTCGCCGCGCCGAGCTGCGGCTTCTACGGGCAGCAACAACCGTGCGCGGTCTTCGAATTCGACGAGCACCGGTTCGATCCCGATTCGCTCGACCGCGGCATCCGCGATCTGTACCACCGCCCTCGGCCTCTTCCTCGGCCCGCATGGGAGAGCCGGCTCGCCCAGCGCCGGAACATCGCGCGCACCCACCGGGATCTCTACGAGCGGGCACTGCGTGAACGGGGACGGTCGTGAGCACCGGGTCGCTGCGGATCGCGCTGATCGCGTCCAACAGGTACCCCATCCGCGAGCCGTTCGCCGGTGGACTCGAGGCGCACATCTGGCACCTGGCCCACGCGCTCACCGATGCCGGGCACCGCGTCACGCTGTTCGCAGCGGAAGGATCGGATCCCGGTCTGCACGCCACGTTTCTCGACGTCCACGAGTTCGCCCCGAGCGCGGCCGCACGCACCGACGAATCGATGGTGCCGGAAACGTTTCTCGCGGACCACCACGCGTATCTGTCGTTGATGCTGCAGCTGGCCGGACCGCTCGCCGGGCGCTTCGACGTGATCCACAACCACAGCCTCCACTACCTGCCGGTGGCAATGGCGCACACGCTCGACGTTCCGGTGGTGTGCACGCTCCACACGCCCCCGACGCCGTGGATCGAATCCGCGCTGGCCACGCCGCGGCGGTGTGACGGCTCACCGCGACGAAGGTGGCGGGACACCCGCGACCGTGATCCACAACGGGGTGAACCTGCAGGCTTGGCCGCCCGGCCCCGGCGGAACCGACCTGATGTGGTTCGGTCGCCTCGTTCCGGAGAAGGGTGCGCACCTGGCGATCGACGCGGCCCGGCGCTCCGGCCGAAGACTCCGGATCGCCGGACCGATCTGCGCTCCTTCCTATTTCGACGAGCACATCGCCCCGCACCTCGGTGACGACGTGATCCATCTCGGGCATCTCGATCGTGCCGATCTCGCCGCGGAGGTGGGTCGCGCCGCCGCCGTCCTGGTGACACCCTGCTGGGACGAGCCCTATGGTCTGGTCGTCGCCGAGGCGCTGGCCTGCGGAACCCCGGTGGTGGCGTTCGCGCGCGGTGCGATCCCCGAACTCCTCACACCCGACTGCGGGGTTCTCGTCCCTGACGGGGACACCGCCGCGATGGCCGAGGCCGTGCCCGTCGCAGCGACTCTCCCGCGCGAGGCGGCACGGGCGCGGGCGCAGTCGTACTGCTCCGAGCAGGTCATGGTCGCCACCTACCTCGACCTCTACCGGGACCTGCTCCGAACAGCATGTCCCCGAGTGGGTGTCACCTGATGATCGGCTACTACATCCACCATCACGGCCACGGGCACCGCTCCCGCGCCGCGGCGATCTGCGCCCACCTCGGCATCCCGGTCACCGCTCTGTGCTCCGAGCCGGTTTCCGATCCGGACGGCGTCTTCGCCGAGACGGTGGTCCTCCCCCGCGACGACGCCGCGCCGACCGCGCAGGACCCGACCGCGTTCGGGACCCTGCACTGGGTTCCCCGCCTCGATCCCGGCCTGCGCCGCCGTCAGGCTGCATTCGCCGCGTGGATCGAACGGGCGCGGCCCACCGCGATCGTCGTGGACGTGTCCGTCGAGATCGCGCTGACGGCACGACTGTTCGGCATTCCCGTGGTGACGGTCGCCATGCCCGGAAACCGCACGGACGCAGCGCATCAGCTGGCCTACCGATTGTCCGATCGCATCATCGCGGCCTGGCCGCGCGCGATGTACGAACCGGAATGGCTGCAGCCGTTCGCCGACCGGACCAACTATGTGGGAGGCATCAGCCGCTTCGACGGACGGTCCTCGTCGCGGTTCCGTCCCGACGAGGACACGGTGCTGGTTCTCGGCGGCAGCGGAGGATCCTCCCTCACTGCCGCGGACCTCGAGGCGTACTCCGAGTGCGAGCCGCGCTTCGCGTGGGAGGGTCTCGGCATCGCCGGCCGGGAGTGGGTCGACGACCCGTGGCCGGCGCTGTGCCGCGCACACGTGGTCGTGGGCCACGCCGGTCAGAACACGGTCGCCGACATCGCCGCGGCCCGCCGGCCCGCCGTGCTCGTCGCCGAGCCACGGCCCTTCGACGAACAACGCGCCACCGTCAGCGCCCTCGATCACGCCGGTCTCGCCGTGGCCCTGACCGGCTGGCCGGAGGCGCAGGCGTGGCCCGGGTTGCTCGATCGTGCTCGCCGGTCCGATCCGGGTCGCTGGGATCTGTGGGGCACGGAGGGTGCTGCCGCGCGGGCCGCGGCAGCGATCGAGAAGGTCGCCGGCGAATCGAGCTGCGCGTGAAGACCTGCGTGGTGACCATTGCAGCGCATCGGCACCGGCACCTGAGCTTGCAGTTGCGCGGGTTGTACCGCGGCGACCGACGTCCCGACCGGCACGTCGTCGTCGCGATGGGCGACCCCGGCGTGGCATCGACCGTCGCTCGTACCGGCAGCGACGCCAGCATCGTGTTCATGCCTCACGCCGAAGGCCCGCTCCCCCTCGCCGCGGCCCGCAATCTCGGGGCGGACCGTGCGCTCGATCTCGGCGCAGAGCTGCTCGTGTTCCTCGACGTGGACTGCATTCCCGCGCCCGGGATGCTGCGTCGCTACGAGGATGTCGCAGGCGACGAGCGCTATCGGGATGCGCTGCTGTGCGGGCCGGTCACATACCTCCCACCGCCGCCGGAGAACGGCTACGACCTGGACCGGCTGCCGGAAATGGTCGATCCCCATCCCGCCCGGCCTGTCCCGGCCGACGATGACGTTCTTCCGTCACGAGACCATCACCTGTTCTGGTCGCTGTCGTTCGCGACGACCGCCACCACCTGGCGGCGGCTCGGCGGTTTCTGCACCGACTACACCGGTTACGGTGGCGAGGACACCGACTTCGGTTGCACGGCAGCACGATCCGATGTGGAACTTGCGTGGGTCGGGGGTGCTCACGCGTTCCACCAATATCACCCGGTGTCCGACCCGCCCGTCGAGCACGTTCACGACATCGTCACCAACGCAACAATTTTCCAACGAAGGTGGGGATGGTGGCCGATGCGGGGGTGGCTCGACGGTTTCGCCGAACTGGGTCTGGTCCGCTACGACACCCGCCGCGGCCGTTGGATCTGCACGGCCGCGGCTCGGTGACAGCTCGGCGTCCCTCCCCGGGCGCCTCTACACGGAGTGCCGGCCCTCCCGGCTCGCGTCACCCTCGTCCGTTCGCACCTCGTCCGTCCGCACCCGGTCCGTTCGCAGATCCCGCCTCGGCTCCGTATCGTCCGCCGAAGCCCGGGACTCGGCGGGCGCCGAGGGCGCGGCGGCGTCGGGATCGAGCCGGTCGGCGCGCTCACGCTGCTCGTCCAGCTCGCTGCGAACCGATTCCGCCTCCTCCCGCTGTACTTTCGCGCGGCTTGCGAGGCGGGCCGCCTCGGCCTGCTTCTCGGAAGCCTCCGCGGCTGCCCGGCGGGCCTTGGCAGCGGTCTCGTCGGCGATGGCCGCGCGCTGTTCCGCGACCGGGGCACGTTCGGCGACCTGTGCCCGCAGATGCGCAGCCTCGGTGCGACGATGTTGCGTCCGGCGTCTGGTCAGCAACCAGGCGAGCAGCAGCACCACGACGACGATCACGATTGCCAGTACGATCCAGCCCAGCGCGTCCATGTCGAAACCTCCGATCGGATCGGGTTTTCCCGGGCATACCCACCGGTCCGTCCCGGAAAACCCCGAGCCTGTCGGAATGCGCCGTCGGCGGGCCGGTCAGCGACCCCCGAACCCCTCGAGGAGCGCGGCGTTCACGGCGTCGGCGGGATGCACGGGAAGCGTGTGGTGCGTGGCGTCGTCCAGCACGATCGTCCGCGCATCGGGAAGGAGCCGCCGGACCGCTTCGTCGACGCGGCGGCTGTCGTGAACCTTGCTGCGCCGAGCGAGGATCACCGTGGTGTCGACGCCGAAGTCGCGGAATGCCTTCCCGGACGGCCTTTTCGGGACGATCGTCTTCGATGCCGGGAATGTCGCACCGAGCGCGAGAAGGTCCAGCCATCCCTCGTCCAGCGGGCGACCTCCGGTTTCCCACGCGACGAAGGTTCGTTCGCGCTGTTCGGTCGGGCGCAGCAGAAGCGGCAACGCGCGCAGCAGATACCCGGGCCGCATCCCCGAGAAGCACGAATTCGGGTCGAGCAGAACGAGTTTGTCGACGCGTTCAGGTCTGCGCAGGGCAGCGGCGAGCGCGATCATCGCACCGTACGAGTGCCCCGCGATTCCGAAGGTGTCCAGGCCGAGCCCGTCCACGACCCCGAAGAACCAGTCGAGCAGATCGTCGACGGTCCGTGGCGGGTGTGGGCCCGGGACACTACGTCCGGCATCCCCGAGGATGTCGACGGCATGGACGCGGTGCCGTGCGCCGAGTGCCGCGACGTTGGCGAACCACGCCGTCGAGGTCGCACCCCCGCCGGGTAGCAGCACGACCGGAGGCGCGTCCGGCGGCCCGTACGCGTTGATCCGGGTGCTGCCGTGTCCGGATTCGAGATCGATCGAGGTGGTGCCGTCGGGCCAGCGGGCCAGCACGGCGTCGTAGGCGCGATGGAAGGCGGTACCTGCCGGTGTGTTCGTGAATTCTTCGATCGTCGGTTGGGACATTGCAACCTCCGCCATGGAATTATCTCGACGATCGAGATAGTAGACTGTCGAGGTAATCTGGTCGAGCCGGAGGACTGGTCGAGCCGGAGGATCAGCAGTGACGGACACGGAGAACGGCCGGGCCCTGGCGATGGTGCACGGTCTACGGGAACTCGTGGTGCAGCTGAACCTGTTCGGCTCCGAGTTCGCCCGGACCCACGGACTTCACGCCACCGATGTGCGCGCCCTGATCGCTCTGCTCGACGCTGCCCGCGCCGGCGCCGTCGCGACGCCGGGATGGCTGGGGCAGCAACTCGGCCTGAACTCCGCGTCGACCACCGCGCTCGTCGACCGTCTCGAGAAGGACGGCCTGGTGGCGAGGGAACGCGACGGCCAGGACCGCCGACGCGTGAGGTTGCAGGTCACCGAGTCCGCCGAACAACTCGGCTGGAGCTTCTTCGGGCCGCTCATCGGCCGGGCTGTCGGGGTTCTCGACTCGTTCTCCCCCGAGGAACTCGCCACGATCGACGAGTTCCTCTCGAAGATGCGAGCCGTGGTCGAGAATGTCCGCGTGACCGGAGCAGGAACCGAACCCGGATCCTGACCGCTACCGTCCGAAGGAAACGCCGTGCAGCAGAAGCATCTCGCATTCGTGTTCGCCGCGTCGGCAGTCGTGGGTGTCGTGGTTCCGTACGCCGCGCGGTGGTTCATCCTTGCCGATCGGTGCCCGACCGGCAAGGATGAGCCCCCCTCTTCTATGCCGAGACCCGGAGCGCCCCCATCGCGCTCTCGAGCGAGGTGTGCAGTTGCAGACGGGTCTCGCCCGCGGCGAGCAGCAGTCGTTGCACCGGCCGTTTCCCGACGAGCACCCACCGTGCGTCGCACTGGTTTGCCCTCGCTTCGAGAGCCTCGAACACAGCGAGCCCCGCGGACCCGATGAATTCGACTTCGGACAGGTCGAGCACCATTCGCGCGGACGGACGCAGCCGGTCGCTGGCGTAACGACGCAGCGCCGGAGCGTTGAGCAGGTCGATCTCGCCCTGCACAGCGACCCGCACCATGTCACCGCTTATCCGTTCGGTGACGAAACGCGCACCGGCGGATGTTTCATCGGGCACACCCGTGCTGGTAGCCCAACGTGTAGCGGCGCGAAAATTGGGAACAACAGTCATGACACTCCCATCGAAACGATGGGAAGAATCGCAGAAAGTCGGGCGGCCTGCCACGGATGCCCGCTTCCGCGATGCTTCCTGGTCCAGGCTGTGTGCTCAACCTGGACTCAGCCTACGTCAAATCGACGGCAATGCTCAACGGACGACATCGGAATCTCATGATTCGGACGCGTCGGACGTTCGTTTCAAGGTCTCTACCACCTGCTTTGCAACCTCGGACAATCGCAGGTTCATCCGCTGCGACGCCTCCCGGAGCAGCGTGAACGCCTGTTCCTCGGGCACCTCGTGGATGGCCATGAGCAGTCCTATCGCCTTCCCGATCTCCCGATTGCTCTCGAGACCGGCACGCAGCGAGACGGCCTGGTCCCGGTGGGCCCTCGCGCTCAGCGCCACCGACGCGAACGCGGCGAGCACCGCGCCCGCGTCGAGAGACTGCTCCGTCAACGCGCCCGGTGTGTCGGAGAAGATGTTGAGGGCCGCGGCGTCCGCACCTTCGACGGTCAACCGGAATCCCGCCGCTCCGCGGACGGGGGTGGATTCGAGGATCCACTTCGTCAGCGCCGGCCAGCGGGTGCGGACTGCCAGGTCGGTATCGAGTTCGGTCGTGTCGTGGTGCAGGACGTCGATGCACGGGCCTTCGCCGAGTTCCCTTTCGGCAGCGTCGATTCGGCGGGCCGTGTCGTCGCCGGCCGCGACCGTACGCATCGACGACCCGCGCCGCACCACGAGACTTGCTCGATCGCAACCGGGAACGAGCATCGGGGCCGCGACGCACAGCGCTGCGCACATCTGCGCGTAGTCCTCTGGGCCGTACACGATCTCCGCGAGCCGCGCGAAGACGGCCCCTGTCTCCTCGCGCTGTGCATCCTCGTTGCTCATACGAATTCACCTTTCGCGGTCACGATTCATACACGACCTTCTTGGGTATTCTCCGCTCGAACGGGAGGTGCCGGATCGTGTCGAGCCGGCGACCGACCGAGAATCCGACTGAAAGGGCCCCGAACCCATGGCGACGACCGCTTCGATCGACTCGGACCGCGCGCACACGCATCCCATCGTGGAACTGCGCGTCCGCGCCGATCCGGGACAGCTCCCCGTGTTGCGTGCCGTCGCCGCCGCGATCGCGCTGCAGCAGGACTTCGATCTCGACACCGTCGCCGACGTGAAACTCGCCGTCGACGAAGCAGCCACGCGCCTGATCATGAGTGCCGTCGACGGAACCGACGTCACGTGCCGGTTTCAGGCGATCGCGCCGACGCTGCGCATCAGTGTCTCCGCCACGACCCGACCTTCGCCC